>JAEEJH010000062.1 GCA_016281775.1 Clostridiales bacterium
CCGTATATCATTGCGGCGTAAGCCGCTTTGCCCCCAAACCCCCTTAACCCCTCCCAAAGTCGTTTCACTTCCTTTGGGGCGCGGCGGGCTGGCGCGAAGTAAGAGGTAAAAGTGAATAGTGAATATGTGATAGTTGTATAAAAAAAGCGGACAAAACGAATCACGTCATTCAAACGACACCTCAAGCCGCTTTCTTCCGGTGATCACGCGCGCGGCGCCCCCCTTTACCGCGCGCGATCATTCGGCACAGCCGAATGATCCGACCCTTACGCTTCGTACGTCTTCCTGAACGGATCGCCCCCCTGAGAAAGAATTGCGGGGGGAAGGGGGTTGCCGGGGTTCCCTGTTATGAACTTGTTCGTAACAGGGGTTCACGGGTACGGGGATTAAGGGGGTGGTGGGGGAATCCCCCGTAAATAATTCCTGTTTCACCCGGTTCGCAAGAACCGGATTTCACCGCCAAAGGCGATTTCTCTGCGGCCTGCCGTCCGCCCTTCCCTTTTGTTTCGCTCCCTGTAATATACCTTTCCCGTCCGTCATATAATCGTACAGACGTGAAAGGAGACGGATATGACAAACATCATAAACAAAACGGAGCCTCTTTACAGGGCGTATCCGTATCTGCCGAAGCGGATCGTCACCGTGCTCGGACTTTTCGGTATGAAATATCCCGGGCTCGCCTCCGACGTGACGGAGATCCGCCTGAGGCTCGGCGGCGCGCTCTCGCTTTCCGTATCCGGTAAAAACGTCACGCCGGACGAGACGGGCTCGCTTGCCGGCGGTCACACGGTCTGCACGTCCGCCGATATCGACGAGACGGCGGATCTTTTGTGCGGTTCGTCGTTTCACTCTCACAAAGCCGAACTCGAATCGGGTTACGTTTCGTCCGGCGGCGCGGTGCGCGCCGGTATATCGACGTACGGACTGCCCGACGGCTCGGTCTGGGGCATCGACGGCGTATGTATCAGGATACCCCGCGATTTTCCGGGTTGTTCACTGCCTTTGCTCGGTCTGACCGGCGTCCGCCCGATGCTGATATGCTCGCCGCCGGGCGTCGGCAAAACTACGCTTTTGCGCGACATAGCGTATCAGCTCTCAGACAGGTACGGTCTGCGTACCGTCGTATGCGATCCGAAATACGAACTTCTGCCCGATAAAAGACCGCTTCTCTGCGACTATATCTGCGGCAAGGAAAAAGCCTCCGCGATAGAGTGCGCGACGCGTTGTCTTTCGCCTCAGGCGATAATATGCGACGAGCTCGGCGGCGACGCCGAAGCGAGAGCAGTGCTGACCGCGCAGAGCGGCGGCGTACCGCTGATAGCCACGGCTCACGCCGACCGCATGGAATCGATGCTGCGCCGTCCGAATCTGAAACTGCTTTACGACAGCGGCGTTTTTGAAAAGTACGTGTTTTTACACCGCGACGGTACCGCTTTTTCCTTCGATATAAAGGACGGGGCGGCGTGAAGATCTTCGGCTGCGCTCTTATCGCCGTAAGCTCCGTTTTGATCGGTTTCTGCCTGTCCCGGCGTCTTTTTGCCGCGGCGGAGCTGTGCGAGGAGCTTTTGCGTATAATGAAATACGTGCGTGACGAGATCGCGGTGAACAAAACGCCGACGAACGTGATATTTTCCCGTCTGCGCTCCCGGTTCGATCTTCCGGACGTATCGGAAAAAGGGCTTTACGGCGCGCTTTTGCCGGAGTTATCGCCGCTTTGCCCCGAAGAGCGCGAGATATTCCGCCTTTTCTGCGAGCAGATCGGCAGAGGCGGCGCGGAGGTACAGACCACGCAGTTCGACGCGCTTATCGCGCGGCTCGGCGACCGCGCCGGAAAACGCCGCGCGGAGCTGTCGAAAAACAGCCGGCTGTATATCTCGCTCTCGCTTTTCGCCGGCGTTCTGGTTATCATAATAATGATGTAGGGGTTAGCTTTGGATATCGGTCTTCTCTTCAAGGTCGCCGGCGTGGGTCTGCTCGTGGCGGTCGCGTACGTCATACTGTCGAAAAGCGGCAGAGACGAAATGGCGATGCTTTTGTCGCTCTGCGGCATCGTTATAATACTGATAATGCTCGTGGGGCAGATATCCGAGCTGTTCTCGTCGATCCGTTCCGGCTTCGGGATATGAACTATATACTGCCGGCGATCGCCGTGGTGATGTGCGTCGGACTGACAGTCTCTTTCATACGCGGCACGGAACCGAAGACCGGAGCCGTGATATCCGCCGCAGTCACGGTGCTTTTGCTTTTTCTGCTCGCAAACGAAGCCGCGGCGGTTAAAAACGCCCTCTCGGGCTTAGCCGGCGGCGCGGCGGCGGAATATTCGCCGTATATAATCAAATCGGTCTGCATCGGCTTTTTCACGCAGACCGCGTATGACGTATGCGCCGATTCGGGCGAGCGCGGCATAGCCTCCAAAGTTATGACGGCGGGCAAGCTCGCCATACTCACGGTCTGTCTGCCGCTGATAAAAAGCATACTCGACACGGCTCTCGGATATATCAAATAAAGGAAATCTTATGACGGAAACCGAAAAGTACATAATCGAAAAATACTGCGCGGATCTGAACGTATACGGCGGCGGAGATTTTTTCGCGGCGCTTTCAGACGCGGTGAAGACCGCGTTCGCTCCGGCGCTCAAACCGCTTTGCGTCGTGATCTGTCTCACCGTCGCCGCGGCGGCGGTAAAGGCGTTTTCGGATTCGGTGCTCACCGACGACGCGCCTATATCGATGTGTCTTACGCTGATCGCTTCCGTCATGATCTATACTTCGGTCAGGACCGCTTACGACGCCGCCTCGGCGTGTTTTACCGGCGTCGATATTCTGATGAATTCGATGATCGGCGTGATGTGCGCGATGTACGGTCTTTCCGGCGCGGTCGTCGGCGGTTCCGCGGCGGTGACTGTACTTATGGCGGTCATGCAGACGGTGCGGCTCGTATGTACGAAACTGCTTCTGCCGCTTTTGCTGTTCTGCCTCGGCGGCTCGGTCTTGTCGGGCCTCGGCTTTGATCCCGGCGCGGGCAAGCTCGTCGGCGCGGTCAAAAAAGCCGTGATCTTTCTGTGCGCCGGCTCGGGCGCGGTCGTCTGTTTCGTTTTCGCGTATCAGACGGTCATAATAAAATCCGCCGACGGGGCGGCGCTGCGCGCGCTGAAATTCGGCGCTTCTTCATTTATCCCGATCGTCGGCGCTTCGCTTTCGGAATCTCTGTCGACGGTTCTGTCGGCTCTTTCGTCCGTCCGCGCTTACGCGGGGCTCGGCGGCGTGCTTTCGATACTGCTTCTGATACTGCCGCCGCTTTTGCTGTCGCTTTGCTGCCGCGTATCGCTTAAAGCCGGCTCTTTTCTGTCGGAGCTGTTCGGGCTGACGAAGCTCTCCGCGCTTTTTGAAGACGGCTGTTCCCTGCTCTCTGTACTGTCGGCGGTCGTTATCACCGTCGGGGCGGTCTTCTCGGTCGCCTGCGGTCTTTTCGCCTTATGAGAACGCTTTTTACTCTGCTCGCGGCGCTTTCGGCGATCTGCACCGCCGCGCTCGTGATCTGCCCGGAGGGCGAGATCAAAAAATACGTAAAGCTCTGCTGCGCCCTTTGCGCCGCGGCGGCGTTCGTTTCGTTTCTGCCGGGCTCCGTTACGGCGTCGGATCCCGGATTTACTGAATTCGCGGTCGAGGATATCAGCGCCGAAGCCGCGCAGATGGTGATAGAGCGGACGCTTGGCGGCATAGAAGAGGCCGTGTATTCCGCGGCTGAACAGAAATACGGGATAACGAGGTCGGATCTGACCGTAAAGGCGGTCGCCGACAGCTCGGATCTTCAGAATATTAAGCTCGTATCGGTAAACTGTGAACTGAAAGGACTGAAAAACGCCGTTATGATGAAAAGCCTGCAGAATTACGTCTCCGACCGCTTCGCCTGCGAATGCAAAGTGGAGTTCACCGAATGAAAAAACACGCTCTTTATGCGATATTCAAAAGCAAAAAAACGGTCGCGGCGCTTCTGATCGCCGCGCTTGTCGGCGTTCTGATACTGTTTTTTTCTCCGTCGGAGCGCAAAAATCAGCCGTCGGGCGACGAAAACGCGGAATATATCAGAGAAGCCGAGAATAAAATAAAACAAACCGTCGGCGCGATATGCGGCGGCGACGTTTACGTGATAGTAACGCTTGAATACGGCAAGGAGACGCAGTACGCGAAAAACACGGCGGAGAATTCCGAGCAGACGGTCACCTCCTCCGGTGCTCCCGTGGTAACGAGAACGGCGGCTCCGGTGATACGCGGTATATCCGTCGTGTGCAGAGGCGGCTCCGACCCCGTGATCAGGCAGAGGATAACGGAGGCGTTGTCGTGCGCTTACGGGATATCGAGCGCAAGGATATACGTTGCGCCGGCCGGCAGATAACAAGCGAAGAGAGGTACGCTATGAGAATAATCAGAACAGAAGATCCCGAAAAGAAACGCTTTTCATTCAAAGAATTCTTTGCAAAGCACGGCAAGCGTTCGCTCGCGGTCGCGGGCGGCGTGCTGATAATCTGCGCCGCGGTGCTTTTGAACGTGTTTTTGCCGAAGAACGGCGCGGCTGAACCGGCTTCCGGCAAAAATCTCCCCGTGTCGTCGCAGTCCGAAGAAGATTTCTTCGCCGCGTCGACTCTGAACAGAACGAGGGCGAGAGACGAAGCCATCGAGGTACTGCACACCGTGATCGATCTCGGCGAAGGCGAGGAAGCGGCGGTAAAGGCGCTTGCCGACATCGCGCGCATTTCGGAGGATATGGAAAAAGAAGCGAACATCGAAACGCTCATAAAAGCCAAAGGCTTTGAGGACTGCATCGCCGTCATCTCCGGCGATTCGGTGAACATAGTGGTAAAATGCGATTCACTGCTCCCTAACGAAGTTGCGCAGATAAAGGAGATAGCCTACACTAACGCCGACGTCCTGCCCGAAAACGTGATCATCACCCCGAAGAGCTGACGCCCCGATATATCTCATTCCCAAAGGGAATATATCGCGCCTCACGCCGCGTAAGCGGATATAACTGAAAAAAGCTCCCCGAAGGGAGAGGCTGCGTAAGGAAGAAACAAACCCACTCGGGACACTTGTGATAAAGCAGGTGTCCCGGTTTTTTGCGCTTAGCTTTGAAATTGATCTAATCTGTGCTGTTTTCCGCGAAACCAACGCAAAAGCGCTTTTGACAACCTGCGGTCATCAAAAGCGCTTTGCTCTCTGCGAGGCGGGCAGTTCTCTCCGCCTCGTATGAGCTAAAAAGCGAGTCAGCTTTCTTTTATCGCATTTTCTGCAAGCGCCTTATATTCGTCGATATCTGCAAGCGACTTGAAAGCTTCATCCGTTACAATTCTTTTTATTCTCTCTGCAGCGTGTTCA
>JAEEJH010000003.1 GCA_016281775.1 Clostridiales bacterium
GATCTTCTCCTTACGGTGTTGCATCGGATAGGGTTTACATTTGCACGGTGTTGCCACAATGCCGGTGAGCTCTTACCTCGCCTTTCCATCCTTACCTCGTGAACCCCCGAAACAACGGAGTTGTTTCGGGGAACCCCTCGGCTCGCTTCGAATTTCGTATTGTGCGAAACCGGAACGGCTTTGGTGTTCGTTTCGGCTTTTCACCGAAACAGGTCCACGGGGCGGTTTATTTCTGTTGCACTTTCCCGGAGGTTACCCTCGGCGGACGTTATCCGTTATCCTGCCCTTTGATGCCCGGACTTTCCTCACGGTAATACCTTTCGGCGCAATACCGCGCGACCGTTTGAAGCGGCAAAGTTATTTTTTTATTTGATTATTTTTTCTTCTTTTTAGTGATAACGACTATCACGCAGGCGATCGCCGCCGCGGCGACCACGCCTATAACGATCCAGAGCCAGGTGAGGTTCGCTTTGTCGGCGGGTTTGCCGGGATCAGCCGGTTTGTCGGTTTGGACGGGAGCCTTTTCGGTGCCTACCGGCTGCGGTTCGGTATCCTGAGCTTTGGTGTCGACGGGTGTCGGAGCCTGAGTTTCGGGAGCCTGCGTTACGGGCGGTTCGGTGACTTCGGGTTCAGGTTCTTTTTCGATCGAGATGCTCTTGAAGTAGAACACTTTGCCGGCTTCGCCGGTTTCGGGCGCCATCGGACGGATCGCGAGCGATCTTACTTCGCCGGTGGACCAGTGACCCTGATTGTCTTCGTCCATATCGATGGTGACTTCGGTGAAATCATCAGCCGCCGCAAGTTCGTACTCGACTATGCAGTAGTCTTCGTTCGGAACCTCTTCCATGGTGAAACGGAATTCCATATCGACCGTCTCGGCTGTCTTATATATCATTTTCAGCAGGTAGAAGTCTACGCCGTCGAACCATCTCGATCTGCTCATAGGTACCGAGAAGTACGGGTTCGGACCGGTGACCGTGACTTTGATGCCGCCTTCGTCAGCCATTTCTATATCGCAGTCGATGGAGTTGGAAATGCGTTTGAAATAATCTGCGCTTGTAAAATCGGCAAGCGTGAAGCTCTGTACGTTATCGAAATCGATCGGCTCTTCGGCTTCGCCGCCGATGATCCTCGTGGGAAGCTCGCCTTCGGTAATGGCGGTCTCGCCGTTGATGCCGTTCATAACGAAGCTCTGGCGTTCACCTGCGGTCTCGGACATCGAGAATCCGATGTAGCACTGATCCTGAAGGTAAGCAAGTGTGTTTTTGAAGTTGTACGGATTGCCGCCCTGTTCTACCGCGGTGCCGTTGACGTAGATGTGCAGTTCTTCTTCTTCGAGTTTGATATCGAAAACTACGTTTGTGCCGGGAGCGAAGAAATCTTCGGTATTCGCGATCGTGGTGGTCGCCGCCAGGTTGAAGCCCGCGGGCGATACTTCGAACCACTGCAGTGCGGACGTACGGGCGAGAAGGACGATGCCGTAACCGTCGTCAGCGCTCTTTGCGGTGGTGTTGAAGTAAAGCGGACGGTTCAGAAGGAACAGACCGTACCACATATCGGGCGAACCGGTATCGGTCTCTTCGATCGTGACGTCGATCTGGATGCCGGCGGACAGATCCTGCGGTTTCGTGTAAAGAAGGCCCGCGTTGTCTTCGGGATAGTGACCGCCGTGAACGAGTCTTATACCGTTTCTCTCGGTCTGTTCGATCAGGCCGTTGCTGACGTCGGCTTCGCTTTTGCCTGCGCAGGTAACGACTTTCCAGTCGTCGGGCGTATTAGCCGCCGCAGCCGGCGTGATGAGCAGGCTTGACAGCACGAGCGCAAAAAGCGTAACGAACGTGATGAGTTTTGCGATTTTTTTCATGTTTTCCTCCATATTATTCGCGTAACACGCGTTTTATTTCATTGTGATTGTACCACAAATCATTCCGTTTGTCAATACTGTATTTTCCGGATCGGTCTTACCGTGCGATCCGTATCCGGTAAAATCTTTTTATACCGGTTTATAACTGTTAATGCGTCCGGTATAAGCGTTTACTTACTGTTTGGTCCGTTTGTTTTTTTTGCTTTCGTCGATCAGAAAAAGAACGAAGATAATCAACAGTAATCCAACGAATCCGCTGATCAAAGCAAAGGCTGTTATATAGCTTTTATGCGTCCGGAGTATTGCGGGAAGCGTTTTATCCGTTTCGGAAATACGCCGTCCCTCCACGGAGAGCATGGTAACTTCATACCGTGTAAAATCATGGAAAACGCCGTACTTCTCTTCGACGCATTCGATCTGCAGTTCGGCGCCTTCGTTTATCTTTCCCGCAAGCTCCCACGCGTCATAATTTTCCGTAACAAAATCACCGTCGGTACGGATATAATATTCGTGAGAATTTATACAGAATAATACGCCTGTTTTCCCATGTCTTCCGGTCGTGACCTCCGCGGAATTTCTGTCTGCGGCAGAAGTCAGACTGATGATCGGGGAATTACTTACCGAATTATATTTTTTAATATAATTATATATAACGCACAGCAAAACCAGCAGCACAAGCGCACAGCCTATGACGCACGCTTTGGTCGAGATCTCTTTACGCTTTTCAACGCGGTATTTTTTGTTCTTTGTTCTGACGGCTTTTGTCGGCATATCAGTATTCCGCGTTCGGGTCGACCGTCTCGTAATTCATCAGTCTGACCGCGTCGTCGACGATCTTTTTGACCATTGAGCGCAGCACGTAGAATTCGCCCTTGTCGTTGATCGTCATGAAGCAGCGGCGTTCGGAGTACGAATAGAATTTATACGTTCTCTCTTCACCGTTTCTGAATTTGACTCTCATCTCGCACAAAAGCGCGCGCTCGCTCTCGGCCGGTTCTTCGACAAAGTCTTCGCGTTCGAGCGAAAGTATCGTCTGATAGAATTTTCTGAAATTACGTATACCGGTATTCGGTTTGTCGGCGGGATCTTTGCCCTTGAAGACGGTGCGCGTCGTATACGCGCTCTCCACGGCGACAAGATCGTCGTTGGTGCCGGTCAGCGTGAACATGAAGTGCTTGTCGGCGGTAGTCAGCTCTATTTCCGAGACCTTGTCTATATGCACGTTGAACACCGGCTTGTCGAGATAATCCATAAGCGACCATTCGACAAACGACAGCTTCGAAGCGTCGATCTTCGTGATTATGTCGTAAAGCGGCGAGAGAGCGTAGTAGTATGCGCCGCCGTTTTCATCGTATTTCTTTTCAGACAGGGATATGATCATATCCATATCCTGATATCTGTAATAAATATCGTACGCCGGTTCGGATAAGCCGTATTTTTCGCCGAGATCTTCTTTTAACTCGTATTCGTATTCCTGCTCGCCGTTTTCGCCGAGTTTGGGCGAACCGTCGTCGTTATAAAGCATTATGACGTCGTATACGTTGTATTCGAGCAGTTCCGAGCCGGTCATATTGACTATCTGACCCATTATCGTCGTGATCCTCGAAGCCGACGCCTCGTAATCGAACGGATCGTAGACGATGAACGGCACTGTCACGCCGAACGCCTCTTCGGTGCCGACTTTTTCTTCATCGTTCTGTCCGTGTATTTTGATGAACCACTTGCCGTTTTTGGCAAGCTGTATCTCGGATATGCCGGTCAGGTAAGAGTTGTCGGAAATCGGATAAGTCATAAGCGGCGTCATGAGCGACTTGACGTCCGCCAGAAGCGTGCTTCTTATCGACTGCTCGAGAACGTAAACGATATCGCGCCCTTCGAGCATACAGTAATAGTAATCTTCGGTAAGCGAGGGTTTGCCGATATACATCTTATAAGAAACGGGTTCCGCTCCGTCGGTCTTCCGCGTCGTCACTATATAGTACGCGGGGTCGTCCGAGGGATCGAGACCGTATTCGGAAAGTTCCGCGCGGTCGCCCGGCATCAGTCTGTCGGAGATCAGCGGAAAGCCCGCAGCTACGATGAGCTGCGCGAACAGTTCTTCGTTATAAGGCGTGCCCTCGAGACCTTCGAATGCGAACGAATCTATCTCGTTGTTGTAATAAGCCGTATACGCGCCGTATTCGTTTTTGACCTCGATCTTCTGTATGCGCGAACGCTCCAGATGCTCGTATATGAGCACGCGCCTGCTGCCTTCGCGCACCTCGCCGAGTTCTTCGTAAGCGACCGGCAGCTCGCCCGCCGAGGCGCCCTTGAATATCTCCGGAGCGAAAATGAGTATAAGTACGACGGCGGCGATGACCGCGGCGGCGACGACCGATATGATCGTTACGCGCTTCTGCGTCATCGTTTTGAGTTTTTTGTTCTCCGCCGCCTCTTCTTTACCGCTGTCGGCAAACGTCTTCAGCCTGCGCTTGGGTTCCGCGGTCTCTTCTTCTGAGCCGAGATCTTCGCCGTATTCGGAATATTCACCGCCGTATAAAATACTGTGAAGTTCGGAATCTTTATTCCCTTCAGCGCCTGCATTTTCGGTGTTTTCGACCGGTTCTTCGATTTTTTCTTCGTTGTCTGCCATATTATTTTCTCTTTCTTCTTACGACCGCGACCGTGCCGACCGCGAGCACAACCGTCGGAATCACGACGGCGAGCACGACCGTCCACGCTCTGACCTGGCTGTCGTCGACCGACAGCGTGTAGTTTTCAAGCGACTTGTAATCGAGGTCCACCGGTATCTTCAGAAGCGGTATCCTCGTGATCAGAACGTTCAGTATGCCTCTGTTTGCAAACACCGACGAGGTGACGTATTTGAGCATACCGGGCGAACCGCAGGTCAGCACGTAAGAATAGTAATCTTCGTTGTTTTCGTATTTGAGCTTGCTCGATACGACGAACAGATCGAAGCCTTCACGCGAGTTAAGATCCTCGGGTTTCAGCATATCGGTATCGCTCGCGTAAGCGACCGCGTCCGGCGACGTGCGGAACGAGCTCGTTATGTTCATCGAGTTGTTTTCTTTTTCGGTGAATATTATCTGTACCGGCGCCGCCTGAGTGAACACCGTGCGCAGATTTCTGTAATTCTGCTGTACCGATGCTCCGAGGCCTTCGGTCGTATATTTGACCGAGAACGTATAGTTGCTGCCTATGGCGTCAGCCCTGTCTTCTATTGTATAGCCCGTCTGTATCTTCACTCCCCATTCTTCGAGGTAGTGACCGAGATTCTTATATTCGACGCCCGTCGGTCCGGCGAATACCATCAGCGAACCGTGGTTCGCGACGAACGCCGCAACCTTGTCGAGTTCGGACACGCCGTCTATCGTGGCGAGGTCCTTGCCGATGAAATCGCGCTGAGGATCGAGTATTACGACGAGCCTGCAGTCGGGATCGAGGTCTTCTCTCGAAAGGTCGACGTACTGGATCCTGAAGCCGAACTCCTCGAACATCGCCATGAACGCGTAATATTCGTTGTTTGCGTCTGTAAGCGAAGCGCCTATCGGTTCGCCGTGTCCGGTCGTGAACGATACCACGGGCTGTTTTATGCCGGCAAGCTGTAAGAACGCAAGTAAGAATCTGCGTTCGCCGTTATATCCGACTACCTTGGAACTGCCGGAGCTCGACGACGTCGAGAAGAAAGCGCTCAGCGCATATACGAGCGGATATGAGGATTCGCTTCCGTCTTCGTTTTCGTACGTGCTTTCGATTATGACGTTTGTCGAAGCCCATTCGCCGGAGGCGAGTTTTTTGTACTTTTCAAACTGCGCCGGATATTTGTAAGAATCGAAGTATTCGACCGTTATGTCGGGTATTCCGTCGTCGCTTTTGGAAAGGCGCGAGAACTGCGTCGCCGTAACGTAGACCATAAAGAGCTGTGAGTTCGACGCTATCGTGTCTATCGGCACCGCGAATTTTATCGTGATCGGCGCTTTGATCTGTTTGAGATACTCTTTCGCCGCGTCGGTGATCGTGTAGATCTGCGAATTGGTAAGGTCGGTATATCTGACGTTGTTCGATATAAACGACGTGAGCATCGCGTTTGCGAGTATCACGAGCGCGATGACCGCCGCCGCGAGAGCTATCGCAAGAGCGCCGTATTTGAGTTTTCTCTTGCGGGATACGGATCTCGGAGCGTCGTTCTGAACTGTTTTTTTCACCTTAACACCTCCGATCAAGCCCAGCGTCTGCGTTCGTAAACGCGTACCGTGAGGAACAGGAATACGAACGAAACAGAGGCGTAATATACGAGCGCCGACCAGTCGATCACGCCGTACGTGAACATCGTGAATCTGTTGAATATCGAGAAGAAGTCGAGCACTATGCGCAGCGGCGCGAAGCCGATGCCCGACGAGAACATGCCGATCACGAGGAAAAGCACGATCGTCGCTATCGTGGTTATCGCGGCGACGAGCTGATTTTCCGTAAGCGACGACATGAAAACGCCTATCGCTATGAAGGCGCAGCCTATAAGGAGCACCGAGAAGATATTGCCGATTATGACCGCCGTGTTCTGATTGCCGTAAAGATACGCCGGTATCAGGTTCAGGCACGACAGGGCGAACGTCGCGGCGAACATCGTGAGAGCCGCCAGATATTTCGCCATAACGATGCCGAAGAGACTTACCGGACTGCTCATCAGAAGAGCCTCGGTCTTGAGCCTTTTTTCATCCGAGAACAGCTTCATCGTGAGAAGCGGTATAAGTATCGCGAACGCGAAAATAATGAAAGTATAATACGTCGTGATGTCTCCGCCGACGCTCTGAGAGAGCGTCGTGAGCGAGAAGATCACGCCCGATAAAACGAGAAAGGTCGCTATGAACGCGTAGCCGATGAAAGTCGTGAAATACGCCTTCATCTCGCGCTTGTAAATTGCCGACATATATATCCGCCTCCTATTTCGTCATTGCTATGAAGATATCTTCAAGCGAAGCGCCGACGTTCTGCATCTCTATGATCGGCCAGCGCTTTTCAGCGAGCGCGTAAAACAGAGTTTTACGCAGATCGCAGCCCTTTTTGCATTGGATCATATATAAAGAAGAACCGTCTTTGCCGCTCGACATGAATTCGACCTTCGCCGCGCCTTCGGTCTTGCGCAGATAATTCAGCACTTCGTTCTTCGCGCCGATAATGCGCACCGTGAATTTGCGGTTGTCTTCGGCGAGCGAGTTTATCTCGTCGGTCTTCTGGTCGGCTATGAGCCTGCCGCGGTCGATGATCAGTATCCTGCCGCAGACCGCCTGCACCTCGGGCAGTATGTGGGTCGAGAGTATGATCGTATGATCTTCTCCGAGAGTTCTGATGAGATCGCGTATCTCGATTATCTGCCTCGGGTCAAGGCCTATCGTCGGTTCGTCGAATATCATTATCGGCGGATTCGATACGAGCGCGCCCGCTATGCCGACGCGCTGTTTGAAGCCCTTGGAGAGCTGACCTATCAGCCTGTACTGCATCTCGCCGAGGCCCATAACGTCGATGATCTCGTTTATATGCTCTTTTCTGTTGAGCGTGCATTTTTTGAGATCGTATATGAAATTGAGATATTCGCGCGGGTTCATATCGTAATAAAGCGGCGGCTGTTCGGGCAGAAAACCGATCAGCTTCTTCGCTTCGTTCGGGTTTTCGATGATATCTATGCCGTCTATTTTACATTGACCGGAGGTCGAGGAAAGACAGCCCGTTATCATATTCATCGTCGTAGATTTGCCGGCGCCGTTCGGACCGAGAAAACCGACGACCTCGCCTTTCGTCACGGTAAACGATATATCGTCGACCGCGAGCTTCTGACCGTAATACTTGGTCAGATGTTCCACATTGATCATTTACGTCGTCCTTTCGTTTGTGAAAATGTTATAAAGACAGTTATACATTGTTATTTTAACATGCAAATATAACGAAATCTCATAATATAAAGTAAACAATATAATAAGACGGCGCATAAAAACGCCGGCGGCACTTGAATAATTCACATTTTCGGGTTATCATAAATAACGAAAGGAGAGCGCGTTATGTCTGTATTTCTGATATGTGAATTCGATCCGCTTCATCACGGTCATCTGTATATTATGAATAAAGCGAGAGAGCTTTACCCGGATAATCCGCTCGTCTGCGTCATGAGCGGCAATTTCACACAGCGCGGATGTCCCGCCGTGATCGACAAATACAGACGGGCGAAAGCCGCGGTTTTGTGCGGCGCCGATCTCGTTCTGTCCATACCTTTCCCGTGGTGCTCCGGCTCGGCGGAGTATTTCGCGCGCGGCGCGATATCGGTCATAAAAGGGGTGTATAAAGACGGCGACGCGCTGATCTTCGGCTCCGAATGCGCCGACATGGATCTGCTGAATACAACCGCGTGCAATCTGGATTCGCCGGCGTTTGAAGCAAAACTGCGCGAAAAACTCGAGAGTAAAACGCCTTACGCCGCGGCGCGTCAGTCGGCTTACGAAGAGCTGTTCGGCAAATGCGAACCGCTTCAAAGCCGCAACGACATTCTCGCGCTCGAATATATAAAAGCGGCGAAAGCCGCCGGGCTCGGTCTCCTCTTCACGCCGGTAAAGCGGGAGGGCGGTTTTATGTCGTCGTCCGAGATACGTAAAAGCGCCGATCCGGCTTCTCTTCTGCCGGAACCGATGAAAAACGGGATACTGTCGGCGGCAGCTGCCGGCGAATATCCGGCTTCTTACAAAAACTTTGAAAAAGCGATCGTATATCAGCTGCGGCAAACCGCCGCCGCGTACGCCGAGGGCGGATACGGCATAGCGGAAAGACTTTCGAACGCCGCGAAAGAAGCCCGCGGCATCGAAGAACTGTTCGAAAAAGCCGCTTCATCCGCTTATACCGACGCGAAGCTCCGCCGCGCCGCGCTGTATTCTCTTTTGCGTATCGGTGCGGAAGAACTCAAAAAAACGCCGGATCACACGCAGCTGCTCGCCGCGAACAGGCGCGGCCTCGATATTCTCGCCGACGGTAAAAAAACGCGCGCCGTCACGGTCGTGACAAAGCCCGCCGACGCGCCGGACGAGTTCATCCCGGAGCGCAAAGCGGACGAATTATACTGTATGTTAACGCCGAAAACGCTCTGTCACGGCGAATTTCTGCGCCGCACTCCTTTTATTCTGAAAGAGGACCCGACATGAAAAATATCATCATATCGCCGTCGCTGATGTGCGCGGATCTGTTAAGACTCGGCGACGAGATAAAAGCGTTTGAGAAAGCCGGGGCGGATTATCATCATATAGACGTAATGGACGGCGAATTCGTACCGAACATACAGATCGGTACGGCGACGGTACAGGCGGTACGCAGAGTTGCCGGCATACCGCTCGACATACATCTTATGATAAAGTCGCCGGAGGATAAACTCGGATATTTCGGTATCGCAAAAGGCGACGCGGTCAGCGTTCATTACGAGTCGACCCGCCGGCCCGAGGAGGCTTTGACGTGTATAAGAAAACTCGGCGCTTCGGCTTTACTCGCAGTCAACCCGGAAACGCCGGTATCGGTCTGCGAAAGATTTGCGGGGCTGCTCGACGGCATACTGATAATGACCGTTCATCCCGGTCACGCCGGTCAGAAGCTCATACCGGAAACGTTAGATAAGATAAGCGAGGCGAAAGCTCTGCTATGCCGTTTCGGCAAACCCGGCGGCATCGTCGAGGTCGACGGCAACGTGAGTTACGAAAACGCCGCGATAATGAAAAAAGAAGGCGCGAATATGCTCGTATGCGGTTCATCGAGCATCTTTGACGGGGAATACGGCTACGCCGAGGCGATAAAAATACTGAAAGGAATAAAATATGAAAAGTAAACACGTTTCTTTTGAAAACGTCGACATCACCGGCGGTTTTTACCGTGAAAAGCAGAAACTCAACAAAGACGTAACGCTCGGGGCGGTATACGACCGCTTTGCCGAAACTGGCAGGATCGGCGCGTTCGAAATGGATTACAAAGAGGGCGAACCGAACCGTCCGCATTATTTCTGGGATTCGGACGTGGCAAAGTGGATCGAATCGGCAGCGTATATACTTCAAAAGCAGCGCGACCCCGACCTCGAAGCCAAGATCGATCATCTCGTCGACTGCATCGAAAAAAACCGCGCGGACGACGGTTATTTCAATATCTATTTTCAGCTTTTCTGCCCGGAAAAGCGATTCACCGACCGCGACTGTCACGAGCTTTACTGCGCCGGTCATCTGCTCGAGGCGGCGATAGCGTATGAAAAAGCGACGGGCAAAGGCAAATTCCTGTCGCTTATGAAAGATTATATGGAACTTATCGACCGTACCTTCCGCGTCGAAAACTCGGCGGGCTTCTCTTCTCCCGGCCACGAGGAGATCGAGCTCGCGCTCGTCAAACTTTACGACTGTACGGGCGAGAAAAAATGGCTCGATCTCGCAGAATACTTCGTTGAAATGCGCGGCAGAGGTCAGAAACCCGGTAAAGACAGTCTTCATTCGACCTATACGCAGGATCATCTGCCCGTAAGGGAACAGCTCACCGCCGAAGGCCACGCGGTGCGCGCCTGCTATTTTTACTGCGCGGTCGCGGATCTGGCGAAGCGTACGGGCGACGAAGGACTGAAAAAAGCGGCGAACCGTCTGTTCGACAATATAACGGAGCGCAAAATGTATCTTACCGGTTCGGTCGGTTCGACCTGCGCGGGCGAGGCGTTCGAAGGCGATTTCGTTCTCCCGCTCGATACGGCTTACGCGGAAACGTGCGCGGCGCTCGCGCTTGCGCTTTTTGCGCGCAGGATGTCCGAGCTTGAAGACGACGCGAAATACGCCGATACAGTCGAGCGGGTGATATATAACGGCTTCCTGTCCGGTCTTTCTCTCGACGGCAGATCGTTTTTCTACGAAAACGCGCAGAAGATAGATCTTAAGAACAGAAAAGAGGGCGTTCATTATCCGATAACCGAGCGGCTCGCCGTGTTCGGATGTTCGTGCTGTCCGCCGAACGTGACGAGATTCATAGCCTCGATCGGCGATTTTATGTATAATTACAGCGAAAACACCGTTTTCGTAAATCAGTATATGCAGAGCCGTGCGGAGATAAACGGCGCCGTCATTGAGCAGATAACGGATTATCCGTATAACGGAAAGATAACGCTCAGAGTTACCGGACGTATAAACGATCTGGCTCTGCGCATCCCGTCGTGGTGTAAATCGTTTGCTTGCGATAAAGACGGCAGACTCGAGCGCGGTTATTATCATCTCTGCGCGGTCGAAAACTGTGAGATAGCTCTCGGTCTTGAGACAAAGCCCGAGTACAGGACCGCCGATCCGCGTAACGAATACTGCAAGGGCAAAGCGGCGGTCACGTACGGTCCGTTCGTTTTGTGCGCCGAAGGCGTCGACAACGGCGGCGATCTTGACGGAATAAAGCTGACGAAAGAAAAAGCCGACGTTACGTTCACCGGCTTCGCAGGTCTTACCGTATCCGTTCCGGCGTTAAAAAACGGAATGCCTTATGAACTCAAGATGATCCCGTATTACGCCTTCGCCAACCGCGGCACGACCGATATGTCCGTCTGGTTCGATATCTGATCGCCTCGTTAAATATTTTCGATACCTGCTCCTTTGGCGTAATTTTCGCGTCAAAGGAGCAATTTATGTTTTGATGTCAATTCCTTGGATCATTCGCTGAATTGACCGCTTCGCATATTTCCCGCCACACGCGGGGGAACCCCCACCCACCCCCTGAATCCCCCGCACTCCCCCTCCTCCCCGTATTACTCATACGGGGGATCGTCGAAAGAACACGGCTCACAATTTGCGCGAAGCGCACGCGGCGGGCGTCCCCCCACCGCCCCGCCGCGGAATTATGTTTGCACGAAAGTCGCTAAACATGTTCACTTTTGCCTCTTATTTAACCTCAGCCAGCCGCGCCCCAAAGGAAGTCAAACGACTTTGGGAGGGGTGTCCGGGGTTCCCCGAAGCAACTTGTTGCTTTGGGGGTTCACGGTAAGGGGGTTTGGGGGTTGTAGGGGTGGGGCCGGGGTTCCCCGTTGTGAACTTGTTCGCAACGGGGGTTCACGGTGGGCACTCCCCAAGGGCGGCGCAAGCCGCACGGAAGTCGGCTTTGCCGACACCTTAATTTGCAATTTTCAATTTGCAATTTGCAATTATAAAAAGATTCGGGAGAAGCGCTATCCGCCTCTCCCGTTTTCATTATACCGTCTTATTTTTTCTTCTTCGGCAAAAGTATGATGACCACCGCCGCGACGACTACGATCGCCGCAATAATTACTATAATGAGCGTTGTATTGTTTTTCTTCGCAGGTTCTTTGACCGGTTCGGTCTTCTGTTCGGCTTTAGTTCCTTCTGACGGAGCTTCGGTGCCGTTGTCGCCCGCCGGTTCGGTCGGCGTTTCTACGGGAGCTTCCGTCGGAGCTTCGGTCGGAGCTTCCGTGGGAGCCTCTGTCGGCGCTTCGGTCGGCGCCGCCGTCGGAGCTTCAGTTACGACTTCTCCGCCTTCGGAAGCGGCTATCGCGCCCGTACCTATGATGAATCTGATGTTGTCTACGTACATCGTACCGGCTCTCGTAGCCATGGCGAGCTGCGAGTTCTCATAGCGGATACGGGTGTTCTCGGTCGTGAACAGTTCGTTGCCTTGACCGTCGTACGCCACCGCGGATTTGAAATAAAGATTGCCGGTCTCGTCGCTGTCATACGAAACGCTCTCTGCCGACAGAGCGATCCTCGCAAGTTTTGTGCCGTCGAGGTAGATATTGATCTCCTTGCCGTCGTCGGTGAATTTCAGGTTTGCGGGCTTTTCATAAACGTCTATACCCTCGGGATAGTCGAGCAAAGCCACGTCGCTGTTTACCGTAAGGCCGTCTTCGGCGTATTTTTTGACGACGAGTTTTATATCGTTGTCGCCGAGATTGACGAATATGCCCGTGCCGCCGATCTCGGACGCGCCGGCGCCGCCGTTTTCAGCATACCAGTCCCATTCGTAGTAGTTGAAAACGTTCGTCGAGTTGGCGTTCGGGGGGTTGAATTTGGCGAGCGCGCCGGGTATTTCGCCGCGGATGAAAACGTTGCCGCGTCTGCCCGGGTCGCCTTCGGGTTTATAAACGTCGACCGAGAAGACGTATTCGCCGTCGATATAGCCTATCGTTCTGAAATCGGTAAAGCCCGTGATCCTGAGCATATTGCCGAAATCTTCATTGACTATCTCGCACATACTGTCGGGAGTTGCAAGAATGTATTCGAAATAATCGAATACCATGTCGAGCATAAGCGGATCGTCGCCGGGAGCAGCGCCTTCAAAGTCTTCTTTTTCTTTTTCAAGCGCGGCTGCGTTAAGTACCGTCAGGCTCAGTATGAGAATAACGGCAAGAACGGCTGAAAATACTTTTTTCATGTTTTTTTCCTTTCTATTTCTTTTTTGTTTTTATGATAACTGCAGCCGCGACCGCGATTACGGCGGCGGCGACAGCCGCGATCTCAATTATCGGGAATCTGTTTTCTTCCGTCTCCCGCGCCCCATCGGTAACGGCGGCAGTGTCCGCCGGACCGTCGGACTGCGGCGACGTGACGGCGTTTTCGGTCAGTATGTCTTCGGTCTCGTAAGCCGCCGGTCCGCCGGCGTATCCGACGTAGTGAAACGCGTATCTGTCGTTCGGCGCGGCGTCGCCGAGATCCATGAATTCCATAACGCTGCCGGTCTTCGTCGAATTGTCAGCCCACTTGAAGAGCAGGTCTTTGACCTCTCCGTCAATACCGAGCAGGCTCTTTTTAATCTTTACCGTCATATACTCGCCCGTGAGCGCGTATTCGGCGTCGCCGATATGCTCGGCTTCGAAACCTTCGGTAAACTTCGATACCGAGACGGTCTTATCCGTTCTGCTTCTGTTGACGATATATCCGTACCCTTCCCAGCCTGCCGTTCTGTCCGTACCGACGTTGACGAACAGGTTCATCCAGTTCTCGCCGTCGGCTTTTTCGATATCGGCGGTACACTTGACGAGAAAATACAGGTATTCTTTATCCTGCGAGACTTTCGCGTAATCTATATCGTTTCTGCCCGTACCGTTGATATATCTTATATCGGCGTCGTAGCAGATGCTGTTGCGCAGCTCCGCGTCGCCTATGCTGTCTCTGTATTCGGGACCGACTTCTTCCCAGCTGCCGATTTCGGTAAGGCTGACCGCCGACTGGCCTGACGCTTCGGTCGTCTTGCCGATACCCTTGAACTGTCTGACGTAATCGCAGAGCTGATAATAGTAGTTGTCGCCGAAGCCGACGCCGTCACGCAGTCTCATCGGTTCCGCGTCGCGCGAAAATTCGGGGTTGAACTGGTCGATATACATATATCCGTTGACGTTCGTCTGGGCAAAGAACGTGTTCGACTTGTCGTGGAAACAGCCGGCGATCCACTCGTTCCAGCCCGTTATAAGCATAACCTTCGGATCAAGGCTCTTTGCGGCGTTGAACTGGAATTCGAAGCATTTGCCCTCTCCGACGCCGTCAAGCGTGAAGTTGAAATCGTTTTTCTTTGTATTCGGTTCTTTTCTGTCGACGTAGCTTCTGCCTTTGCTCGACGACGGATGATGCCCGAGGCTGACGGAAAGCTCTTCGAAATTGCCTTTTTCATCTCTGCCTTTGCCGCCGTCCACAAGCTCATATCTGTTTCTGCTCTTGTTGTATTTGTAATCCTGCAGCCAGCTCCAGTATCCGTTCTGATCGCACCACGCCCAGTTGCCCCTGACCGTGAAGCCCGAGAGGAACTCTTTCGTCTGCGCCGTAACGCCTTTGCCGTTTATATTGCCGAATATGAGCGGCTTGCCTTCCCACATGAAGAAAAGCTCTTTGTATTTGTCGTAGTTCGCTTCCGAATACACGGTCCGTCTGATATTCTGCACGTCTTTATTGAGCACGTCGGGATTGTCGCCGCAGAAGAAGACGATCTGCGGAGTATGGCCGCCCTCGCGCCTGATCTGAAGCCACGTGTCGAACAGCGCGAGATGGCCGTCGTTGAACGTGACGCCGTTCGATACGTCAAGGAATATGAAATCTATCCCCGCCGCGTCGAGCATATAAGCGTGCTTTCTGTATACCCATTTATCTGTGTTTCTGTAATATCCGAAATAAGGCTCCGCCCAGTACGATTCGCCGCCTTTCTGCTCAAGGTATTTTTTGAGTCCCTCGACGCCTTCTTCAAGATAGATCTTCGTATTGTCCTGAACGTGTACGCCCGCGCCGACCCAGCAGAGAAAATAGAACAGGCCGACGTATTTTTCTTCTTTCTGATCGCCCGCTTCCGCGTTTGAAGCCACGACTCTGCCGAGATCGTCGATCGCGGTCCACGTCGTATAGTCGATTTCACGCGGAGCCGACTCGCCGGCGCTCTGGTCTATATCGTAATGCGAGAATTCGAGATCGTCCACGTAACCGTCGGTCGAGCCGATCATACAGAGGCTGAACCGTCCGGCGGGGTCCACGTCGGCGCCGCTCATGACCGTTTCTTCGCCGGTCAGCGCGTTTTTCACCGTAACGGCGTCTCCCGTATCGACTTCGGCAACCTTTTTGCCGCCGACGTATACGTCGATCCCGGTGATCTTCTCTTCGCATCTGATCTCGGTAAGATCGGCAAAACCGGTCCCGCAGTCGATCTGCGGTTTTTCCGAACAGCCTTTCGCCGTTACGGTCAGCACGCCGTCGTATGAGAAGTTGAACCATAAGCCGCGGCAGTCTTTATACTTATCGACGCGCGGCAGTCTCATCCCGAGCGATATCTGACCGCCGAAAAGACACGTTTTGAACTTTACGTAGCCTTCCGACAAGCCGTAATCGTCGCCGACGCCGACAGCCGAGGCAAACGCGAACGATCTGCCCGACGAATTTCTCATAACGCCGTCCTCGATCTTCATGACTCCGTAGTTCACGAGCTCGAGATACGGATTTCTGACGTACGCCGAAAGCGTTTTATCCGAAAAATCGAAAGAAATTATCTTTTCTTCCCGCTTGATCCTGCCCGGCAAAAGCGTTTTCCGTCCGGTATCCGCTGCAGCGTGCACCGCGCCGGAGACGAGAGAGAAAACGAACAAAGCCGACATCAGAATACAAAGCAGCAGTTTTAAAGTTTTCATTATCGCCTTTCTGCCGCGCTGACGCGGCGTTGTGTTTTATTCCGTTTCTTCCGTGTCTTTTTTGACTGATTTGCCGTACTGTTTTCTCGTTCTTATGAATATCACGGCGTAAGCCGTGGCGAGCATCAGTACGACGGCACCGGCGATTATCAGCGCCGGAACGAGAGCCTCGCCGCTGAGCGCGCGGTTGGTTTTATGAAAAACCGAAATATCGTGAACGGTAAGAACGTATTCGCCGGTTTCACTCTCACCGTGAGGTCTTACCCATACGCTCACACGTTCGGCTTTTTCGACCGAGGAAGAAAACGCGGAAATATCGAAATATATCCTGTGATACGCGTCGGAAGATACCTGCGCGGTACCTTCGTATACGGCGGTGACGCCGTCTTCGCCTTTGCCGGTGATGCGAAGAAGCAGATCGGTCGTTTTGACGTTTTCCGGCGCGGTGATCTTCACGTCGATCAACGCGTACTCGCATCCGTCGAGCCCGTATCCATCCGAGGGGTTGACCGAAATACCGCGGTATTCGTGCGGGTCGGCCGCCGCAAGCTCGGCGCGGACGGAATATTCCCCGCCGTATAACGCTTTGGCTTCTTCATCTTTCTCCGCGCTTATGACCTTCGCGTTTTCGGACGGATAGAAACCGCCCGTACCCGACGAAAAATCGGTGAGGCTGACAGGTCTTATGTTCTTCATGCCCTCGTCGGACGGCGCGCCCGTACCGGAGAATATGCGCCTTTTGACCTGCGAACCGCCGTTGTATCCGGATACCGTCTCGCCCCATGAAGAGACCGACAGTACGGAAAGATACGGCTCGGCGACGATACGGCTCGAATCGGTGTCTATGTATCTGAATACTTTATATATCTGCTTGCGCCCGTCGGGTTTGCCGTCAGTGCCGTTCATTTTGGTATAAAGCCCGTAACAGTTCGCCTCCGCCGCCGAATCGGTCTGGTCGCGGTAGATGAACGCCTCGGTCTGATCGTTTGCTTCGGCTCTGAAATACGCAAGGCAGAACGCCGCCGCCTGCTTCGACTGAGCGTCGGCGGTATTCGGCGCGCTGTTGAAGCTGATCTCGTTTATGACGACGGTCCTTCTCTGACCGTTATATAAAAACGCGGGACGCGACAAAAGCGAAGTGATGACGTTGTAATTGTCCATCGTCAGATAATCGGCTTCATACGAATATTCGGAACCCGCTTTGCCGACGAATATCGGTTCTCTGTCGATATTTCTCGGGTGTATCTCGACGCGCCACGGTATATCGCCCTCTTCACTTACGCAGGCGGACAGCCGCGTCAGAAATTCCGTCACGCTGTAATCGAGCGTCGGATCGGCGTTTTCGCCGAGAGCGGTCTTGTTCAGCTCGTTGCCGAGCGAAACGTAGATCCTTGCGTCTTTATATACCGACCGCGCCGCCAGATCGACAGTACGAAGCGTCAGCGCGTAATTCTCGGTATAGTCGTAAAGCGACATCGGACCGGCGTAATTGGTGCTGCGGTTCGAGTTGACCTCGTAACCGAGTATTATGCTCGCACAGAAGCCGTTATCGCTTTTCACGGCGTATCTGTCCATAAGAAACGCGGTGAACGCGTAGAGCGAATCGGCGGCTTTTTCTTCTTTTATATTGAACGCGTAATACCGTACCCCGGCGACGTTTTGATTTTTGTAAAGGTAGTCTTTTCCGTCGCGGGACGGCGTCAGCACGAATTGCAAAAACACTCTTATACCGGCGTCGGTATATGTTTTTATCCTGTTGTCGAGCGAATCGAGTTTGCTTCTGTCGACGTAACAGTATTTCGAGCCCGACCGGCACATCAGCCCGTCGGTGCTCTCGGTGATGAATTCGTTCAAAGCGACCTGTATGACCGTGTTGCCGGCTCCGAGATACTGAGCGTCGGCGAACATGGTGAAATCAAGGCCTTTTTTCGTGGCGGGTATATAAAACGCGGTCCCGCCCGAAGAAAGCGCGTCGGGATTTTCAACGAACGCACTGTTTACAAAAAAGCTTTGCGTTCCGTCGCCGTTGTCGACGGTAAGACGGTAAACGCGCGTTATATCTCCGTTATACGGCGCCTGAAAAGTCAGCTCCGGCGCCGGCGTCACGTTTTCGGCTATGACGTCGGCGGTCTGCGGTCCGTCCGTGTAGGGAGACGCCGAGGTCAGGACCAGCTTTTTATCTTCAAGTCTCTGAAGATCCGGTTCCGACAGAGTGCATTTAAGTTCGATATAACCGCCGTTTTTACTGACAGCGGCGGTAAGCTTCGTCACCGTCTGCTCCGCAGCGTGCGGGCTGACCGGAACCGACAGGAGCAAAAGCGCGAAAAGGCACAAGAACGCTGCCGCTTTTTTTACCATATCACTGCGCCGCATTTACTATCGCGGCAAATTTCTCGGCGACGAGCGAAGCGCCGCCTATGAGGCCGCCGTCCACGTTTACACGCGCGAGCAGTTCAGCCGCGTTCTTTTCATTCATGGAACCGCCGTACTGTACCGTCAGCGCTTCGGCGGCTTTTTTGCCGTAAAGCTCCGCGACGGCGGCGCGGACGAATCCGTTGCCTTCGTCAGCCTGGTCGGGCGTCGCCACTCTGCCGGTGCCTATCGCCCATACGGGTTCGTACGCTATTATGAGGTTTTTGAGCTGCTCCGCCGGCACGCCGGAAAGAGCGATCTTCGTCTGCATCGAAAGTATCTCCCGCGTGATGCCGAGGTCGCGCTGCGCGAGCACTTCGCCGACGCAGAGTATGACCCTGAGCCCGGCGTTGAGCGCCGCTTTGACTCTCTTGTTGACCGTTTCGTCGGTCTCGCCGAAATACTGTCTTCTCTCGCTGTGACCGATTATGACGTATTCGACGCCGGCGGACAAAAGCATATCGGCGGATATCTCGCCCGTGTACGCGCCCTTCGGCTCGAAATGAACGTTTTCGGCGCCTATGTGTATGTTGGAGCCTTTCGCCGCTCTTACCGCGGCGGGTATGTCTATCGCCGGCACGCAGAGCACTATGCCGCAGCCTCTTTTGCCTTTTGTAAGCGGTCTTAACTGCTTTATCATCTCTTCAGCCTGCTTCGGCGTCATATTCATTTTCCAGTTACCGGCTATTACCGTTTTTCTCGTCGATTTTTTCATTTTTTTATTTTCCTTTCGTGTGTGTATATATGTATATAACTCTTCTATTTTATTTTACTTTAACATTGTAATATATGATTAACCTAATCGTTAACTTTAAATGAATTTTAAAAAATAAAATCGCCGGGAAAGAAACGCTCCTTCCCCGGCTTATCGCGTTTTATCGTTTGTATTTGCCGATAACGGCTCTGTATTCAGCGTTTTCAAGCAGCTCTTTGCCGCGCGGGTGCGGCGCGTGCAGACAGCAGTCGGCGCTGTATTTGAGCAGATCGTCCGTGCCGTGCGGTTTCACCGCCGCGCAGGTGACGTTCATCGCCTCAGCAAGCTGTTCCTGCGTAACGCCCTTTTCCGTGCGCAGACGTTTTACGTTTGTTCCTATCGTGATCTTCATGATAAAGCCTCCCTGATAAATCTGAAACCGGCGCCTGTTTCTGTTTATATTATAACACGTTTTTCGGTTTACACAGACACCGTTCGGAAAGTATTATTTAGCCGCAAGTTGAATTTTTATAGATGCGGTATAGTTTTCATGCGCCGATGAGCGTTCCCCGAAAAAGCGGAAAGCACTCGCGTTCGGTATAGCCGTGATACCTTTAATTCTCAAATTTCAACTGAAACGAAAAACCGCCTTGCGGCGGTTTTTCGATATACTGTCTTTGCTGTTCGATATGCCCTGCGGGCGCGAACGCTTTATTCTTTATCTTCGAGGCAGGCGATGCCGGGAAGGACGAGACCTTCGAGGAATTCGAGCGAAGCGCCGCCGCCGGTAGAGATATGCGTTACCTTGTCGGCGAAACCGAGTTTTTCGATCGCGGCCGCGGAGTCGCCGCCGCCGATGATCGAGATCGCGCCGCTGTCGGCGACAGCCTGAGCGACGGCTCTGGTGCCGGAGGCGAACTTATCCCATTCGGAGACGCCCATCGGTCCGTTCCAGACTACGGTCTTCGCGTCTTTTATCGCTTCGGCGTAGAGTTCTTCGGTCGCGGGACCTATATCGAGACCCATCCAGCCGTCCGGTATCTCGTCGGAATGAACGAGCATGAAGTCGCATTCGGGATCGTATCTGTCGCCGAGACGGTTGTCTACCGGCAGAAGCAGTTCGACGCCCTTTTCAGCCGCTTTTGCAAGCAGTTCGCTTGCGAGATCGAGTTTATCTGCTTCGCAGAGGGAGTTGCCTATTGAAAAGCCCTTCGCGGCGAGGAACGTGTAAGCCATGCCGCCGCCGATGATGAGCGTGTCGACCTTGTCGATCAGGTTGTTGATGACGCCGATCTTGTCGGAGACTTTCGCGCCGCCGAGGATCGCAACGAACGGATGCTGCGGATGATCGAGCGCGCCGCCCATTATCTCAAGTTCTTTTTCTATAAGGAAACCGCAGACGGAGGGCAGATAGTGCGATACGCCCTCGGTGGAGGCGTGCGCTCTGTGAGCGGTGCCGAACGCGTCGTTTACGAAGATATCGGCCATGGAGGCGAGTTCTTTTGCGAATTCGGGGTCGTTCTTCTCTTCTTCTTTGTGGAAGCGGACGTTCTCTATAAGCATCACTTCGCCGTCTTTGAGCGCGGCGGCTTTTGCTTTTGCGTCTTCACCTATTACGTCTTTCGCCATGATGACGGGTTTGCCGAGCAGTTCGGAGATCTTTGCCGCTACGGGAGCGAGCGAGTATTTCATATTGAATTCGCCCTTCGGTCTGCCCATGTGCGAGCAGAGTATGACTTTTGCGCCGTGTTCGGAAAGATACTTGATTGTCGGCATGGCGCCGGTGATGCGTTTGATATCGGTGATCACACCGTCCTGCATGGGAACGTTGAAATCGCAGCGGGCGAGAACTCTTTTGCCGGCTACGTCGATATCGGTGATTGATTTCTTGTTATACATACGAAAACCTCTCAAATTTAATAGTCAACGTATATATTAGCATAATAATTGTAAATTATCAAGAAAAAAATCAAAAATAATTTGAAAATACGACGATATTTTAATTATTTCTTTTTCTTTATCATACTTACGTTCGGCTCGACGGGTATGCCGTAAATATCCTTATACGAATCCGCTTCGTCTTCGTTTTCCGGCACTTTCGCCGTCAGCCCGGTGCATTCGGTTGCGGAAACGACTCCCTTGTAAAGCTGCGTCCTCTCATACGGCTTCTTCTTATTCTTCTTTCCCATTATTTATTTTCTCCTTTGTTTTTTTCTATTATTGCCTCAAATCCGCGGTCGTAAACAAAAAGGTGTTGTTTAAAAACCTCGCCGAGATTATTGGCGATCAGGCAACCTCTTTTTGTGTTTTATAACCGAAAAACATAAAAAGATATAAATTATAAATATCTTTTTCTATCGGATGCGACGGTTTCCTTCACCTGTATCGCGCAGAGCGCCGCGGCGGGGATCCCCCCACCTCCTCGCCGCGGGATATTATTATTCCCGGTGAAGAAAACCTTTGCGTACCGACACTTTATTATCGGTTTATATAGATTTACAACTATTCATTACGCAAAAAAGGCTGTTTATCCGCCTGAATCATAATTCAGGTTTTTTAAACAGCCCCTTTTTCGTTATATTACCATTTATCAGTATATTATATCAAAATTATTCGTGGTAGGCGCGGCGATGGCAAGCCTGCGGACGCCGTTTCTGATCGATATGCTGATATGGTAATTTTCGCCTCTCCACACAGTCGTCTCGGGTACGTATGCGGAATAAATCGCTGTTTCACCGCGACTGAACCCGTGTTGTGTCAGTATTTCATCAAACTGTTCCGTTGACGATTCGCAGGTCAGTCCGAACACTCTTACCGACGGATCCGTGATCAGGATGCTTGTCACGTAACTGTTTCCGGACATTGCGTCCGGCCACGACGTAACGGTATATTTCACGTAACGCTCAGGCATAGCGAAATAGCCGTTTTCGTCCGTCGTATGACCGTAGCCTTTACCGAAAAACTCGCGGCCGCCGAATAAACCGTATATTTCTTCAAATCCGCTCCAGTCCTGTCTTCTGACGTCGGTCAGTATCCACAGATCGAGATCGGTATCGGGCGGGATCGGCGCGTTTACTGCAGGCGAATATTTATAATACAGATCAAGATCGCAGTTGTTCGTACATTCGGCGCTCATGGATATCATGTCTGTGCCGAACTTGCGGAGAACGCACAACTTAACGTCGCCTTTATGCGCGATGATATAACATTCCTGCTCGGAATCATACATGAATTCATCAAAGGTATATCCGTTTTCGGATATGACCTTTTCGAAATCCGACGTCCGCGATCCGAGCGTCAGACCGTATATCCTGACTTCGGGATCGGTTATCACTATTCTTGTAACGTATTTGCCCTCATCGGATATATCCGGCCACGGACTGAGATAATACGTTACGTTTTGTTTTTCCGTTACGTAATGACCGTATTCGTCAAGTTCAAGATCATATCCTTTTCCATAATATTCTCCCGCTATGCCGGAATCCCAAAGCACCGGATATCCGGAAAGATCGAGATCCGAAACGTCCTGGAGTATCCACAGATCGAGATCGGTATCGGGCGGCATGGAGATATCGGCCGACAAACCCGAAGGATCGCCGGTCTCTGCGCTTTTCGCGGTTGTGCCGGCATCTGCAGCTGTCGATGACGGATTACCAGCCGGCGCAGGCATGTACTTCAGCGCCGTAAGGATCAAAAACGGCGAAAAAACTGCAATGAGCAGTACCGAGGCGGCGACTGACAATATGACCCTCAGCGCTTTATGCGGCGTCTCGCGGTACGACATCGCCGATGTGACGTAAGAATCGTTTATCCGCCCCATGGCGGAGGCGAACGTCATTGATTTATTCATAATTGTATCCCTCCCGTTTCAGTTTTTCTTTGAGTTCTTTCCTCGCGTTATCGAGCATCGTACGCACTTTTCCCTGCGAAACGCCGAATTTGTTCGATATCTCTTTTATCTCCATGGCGGAAAAGTAGCGGCAGACGAACACGTGCCGCGACAAAACAGGCAAACTGTCGAGAAACGAATCTATCGCGGCCGCGACGGCGCCTTCGTCGACGGCTTTGTCAACGCTCCATTCAGCCGGCAGATAATCTTCCATTTCGTCGAACGGAACTGTATTTGCGCTCCGCTTGTCGCTGTTTTGCCTGCGCAGCCGGCTCATCGCTTTGTTGCGCACCGCTTTATACAGATACGCTTCGAACGACGGCGGCTGTGCCGGGGGTATACTTTCCCATACCGAATAAAACGCGTCGGCTACGGTCTCTTCAGCGTCTTCTCTGTTTTGAAGTATGCCGTAAGCGATGCCGTAACACGTTTTTTCGTATTTGCACTTTATATCGGACAGTACGTTTTCATCGCGTTTTTTCAGTCTTTCAATAATATCCGATCCGTCCACACCGTCACCTCCCTGTCATCTTTGCCTCTGCACATATAAACGCAAAAGAATCAGAAAAAAGCGGGAATTCATATAATCATCACATTTTTTGATAATTATTTAACTATTTTATAAAGTGCCATTCACATTTTGCGTCTTGCCGTATTAAAAAACCTTGAAAAAACGGAGCGCCGGATATGCGGCAGCTCCGTTTTGATATGGTTGCAAAATCTGTTGTCACTGTAACCGCGCCGTGACTGTGCGGTTCTCATTCGGAAAGTGTCAGCTGCACCGTCTCGCAGAAGGCGTCGACTTCGTTCGGGCGGATGCGGTGTTTTCTGCCGCAGGTAAGGCAGCGCACGACGTAATCTTCGCCGTCGATATAAAGCTCTACGTCGCCGTTGCAGTTGTTTTCGTATTCGCCGCCGAGCAGGAGCATATTGTTTATATCGTCCTTTGCCCTGCTCTCTTCAGACTTCGCTTCGCAGCCGCAGTATATTTTACCTTCGTACAAAAGCTCCTTCACGACGGTCGATATGACCGGCAGCATCGCAAGATCCGGCGTTTTCGGAAAAGCGCCTTCTTCGTATTTGCCGTAAAAATCCTCGCCCTCGCTCTCTTCAAGCAGCTGTATTATCTCTTCTTCAACGCGGTCGAGCTGTTCTTCAACGTTTTTCTGCGTTCCCATAAAGCAGATATCTATACCCGTATACGGGCAGGTCAACATCAGAAGCTCGCGCGAAAGCGCCGCGTTTTTCGATACGACGAACTCGTGATCGTTGCCGCATGCGAAGCACGGCACGGAGAGTCTGATCTTGCCGTCCGACGTATACGACATACGGAGCTCGCTCTCGTGGCAATGGCATTTGAGTTTTATCATATCGCCCGAAAGCGAAAAGACGCCGACCACGCTCTTTATTGCCGCGCCGCACGAGGGGCATCTGTACGCTATCGTCGTATTTTTCGTTGATAATATCATTGTAAAGTCCTTTCGTAATAAAACAGATACTGCTGAGCTATACCGGCGTATTCCCCGAGCGACGTTATATCGAGTTTGCCGCCGAAGTATTTGTCTATAGTGCGCTTTATCCACACGTCGACCGGAAAAGCCGAGGTTTTGCCGAGTGCGAAAAGCAGCGTGCACGAAGCCACCTTCGGCCCGACGCCTTTGATTTTGCAAAGTTCTTCAAGTCCCTGCTCGTACGTATATTCGTCGCGTATGCGTTCAAGGTCTATATTTTCGCCGCACATCTCCGCCGCCGATATGAGATATCCGGCGCGGAAGCCGGTTTTGAGCGCTTTCAGTCCGTCCTCACCGGCGCCGAGTATCGCCTCTCTGCCGGGAAAAGCGTAATATACCGCGCCGTCGCACTCGAAGCTTTTGCCGTAAGCGCCGGACACGGCGGATACGAGCGCCTTTATTCTCGGGATATTGTTGTTCTGCGATATGATGAAACTGCAAAGCGTCTCCCACGGATCCTGCCGCAGTATCCTTATGCCGTCGCCCGCCTCCATCGCGCGGCGTATGACGTCGCCTTCGAAGTGTTTCAGGATATCTTCGTTTATCAGCCCGTAATCCGTATCGAGCGAGAGATATTTTTTCCATATCTTCTCGTAATCGTCGGACGTCGACCTTATGTAGACTTTATCCCCGTCCTGCCCGACGCGGAGCAGTCTGCCGAAGGCGACCCCTTCCCAGAAGCCGTCCGCGTTTTTTTCGAAGCGGAACGACTGCCCGCAGTCGAATATTTTATCCAGATCGAAATGATCCGGTCTTTTTATTGTGAGAATATCGCTCATAACTCTTGATTTTCTTTTATTTTTCTGTTATTATATACTTACAATATATGAAAAGGACGCCGGATATGAAAGAACAGATATATACTATACCCGTCAACACGGCTTTTGAAAAGTCGGAAGCCGACAAAGCCTGCGGCTGCCCGTTCTGCACGATGAAGGAGATACTTGAGAAAAACGAACTCGATCTCATTCTCGGCGCGTCGATGATGGAGCCGGATATAAGGATAAAAACGAACGAACAGGGCTTCTGCAAAAAGCACATGGATACGATGATCGGAATGAAAAACCGGCTCGGTCTCGCCCTTATGCTCGAAAGCCACCTTGAAGAGGTCAAGAAAAAAGTCAAAGTAAAGGGACTTATCTCCGCGATAAAGGGTAAAGGTACCGCGTCGGACGAGAAACTCGCCGCGCTCGAATCTTCCTGCTATATCTGCGGCAAGATCGCTTTTCATCTTGAAAAAATGTTCGAATGCGCCGTTTATTTATGGGAAAACGACGAAAATTTCCGCAAAAAGGCCGCGAATCAGCCGTTTTTCTGCCTGCCGCACTACCGCAAATTCGTTGAGCTCGGCAAACGCGATATGCCGAAAAACGTCTTTTCGGACTTTTACGGCGCCGTTAACGGCATAGAGACCGCGTACCTCGACAAACTGTACGAAGACGTCGCGTGGTTCTGCAAAAAGTTCGACTACCGCTACGCCGACGAACCGTGGGGCGACTCGAAAGACTCGATAGAACGCGCCGCGGCGTTTCTCAACGGCAGAGTGTGATCAGAAACCGCTGACGGGGAACCACTTTTTGAGATACTCTTCTACCTCCGTCCGCCTCGTCATATATTCTTCAAAGGTCAATTTGCCCGATACCATATCGGCAAACGCGCCGGCGGTATTGGAATACAGCGTCGGGAAACCGGAGCGCATGATATCGACGAAATCGTAATTCTCCGCCCCGAGTATTATCTGCAGACTGTTTACCGAACCGTTGTCGCGCAGTACCTGCGTAAGATAATGGTACAGATATTTATACTTTATATATTTATACGACGAAGCGCAAAGGGCTTCGATAAAATCGCCCGACAGCTCAAGGTCGCCCTGATATTTCGGTATGCAGAGCACGACCGCATCGTCTTTCGCATAAGACGTATATTCCGACTCTTCGTCGAGCTTAGGTGAAGGCAGCATGCCCCAGACGAGCTCCGACGCCGACATATCCTCTGCGGCGTTCAGCGTATCTATGAGGAAAAGCGCTTCGCCGCTCAGAAACTCTCCGGCGGGATCGGCAGACGCCGACGTCTTCGTCATTGACGCGAATTTACCGCACAGCGCTTCGAACGCGGCGTCGAACGTCGCCGCCGCGGGCGTACGGTCAGTCTCGTTCACCGTGAAATCAAAGCCCGCGCCGTATAAAAGAAATTCGTTATAATTCACCGACGGAGAGTATGCCGTCGGTTTTTTACCGGCTTCGGCGGCTTTTCTGACGCAGTTTTCGTATGCTTCAAGCGTCCATTTGCCGTCTGATACGAGGCGGTACAGATCGAGCCCGAGCGACGACGCGAGTTCCTTGTTGAAATAAACCGCGTACGTTTTCTCCGGTTCGAAACAGCCTTCGCCCGACAAGCCGTATACTTTATGCCCCGCGGTCATGGCCGAGACCGAATCGGCGCTGAAATAACCGGCGTTCATATCGAACTTCGGCACGGTGCGCAGGCTTTCTATAAGTCCCTCCGAGGCGAGATAGCCGACCATGCCGCGCGGTACCGCGAGAACGTCGGCGAAATATACTCCGTCGGCGACGGCTTCGGAAAGCTGGCGCGTCAGCTCGCTCTCGGTAAAGAGTTTTACGTCTATATCGGCGTTGAGTTTCTCCGAAACGGCGCTGAAGCGCTCGACGCGGTCGGAAGAAAGCACGGTCTCGGTGCCGTCGCCGGTAAGAAACGTGCCGTCGACCGCGGCTACTACAAGGCGCGTGCCTTTTGCGGAGACGACGGAAAGAGAGCGGAGGCTGTCTTCCGCTTCTTTTTTCAGTTCATCCGCCGACGTTGTGTCGAACTCGCCGTGCTCGTAAGGCGGCTTTGTGCCGGCGTTCGCCGTGACGGTATCATCCGTGTTTTCCGCGGCCTTCGCCGGGATCTTCGAATCGCGCGTGATTATTATACCGCACGAAGACGTGATCAGAAGCAGGGCGAGCAGCGCCGCGATAACCGAAAGTTTTTTCATACGCTTTCTATATAATCGGCGGCCGGCGAAAGCACGGAGCCTTCATAATCTTCTATATTGCCTTTATCGCAAAGCTCCGCGAGAGCCGGATCGACCGGTATGCGCGCGAGTATCGGCAGATCGAATTCGAGCGCCGCTTCTTCCGTCGCGCCGGAACCGAATATCCTGTGCTCTTCGCCGCAGTGCGGGCATTTGAAATAACTGAAGTTCTCGATCATGCCGTATACGGGTATGTTCATCATCGAAGCCATGTTGACCGCCTTCGATACGATCAGCGAGACGAGCTCCTGAGGCGAGGTGACTATGATAATGCCGGTGAGCGGCAGAGACTGGAACACCGTCAGCGGCACGTCGCCGGTTCCGGGCGGCATATCTATGAACATATAGTCGACGTCGCCCCAGATAACGTCTGTCCAGAACTGTTTGACGGTGCCGGAGATTATCGGCCCTCTCCATACGACCGGCGCTTTTTCATTTTCGAGCAGCAGGTTGACCGATATTATTCTCGTTCCGTTTTTGGTGACGAACGGAAGTATGCCGTTTTCGTCTCCGTCGCAGAGCCCGTGAAGACCGAACGCTTTCGGTATCGAGGGACCGGTCACGTCGGCGTCAAGTATCGCGGTGCTGTAACCGCGGCGGCGCATCTCAACGGACAAAAGCGAGGTCACGAGCGATTTGCCGACGCCGCCCTTGCCGGAGACGACGCCGATAACGTGTTTGATATTCGAATGTTTGTTGCACGGCTCCTTCGGTATCTGCCGCGAAGAACAGTTCTCCTTGCAGGTCGAGCAGTCGTGAGTACAGTTTTCAGCCATTTTTTCGATCTCTTTCTTTTGATTTTATTTCATTATATCCGAAATACCGCATTATATCAATAAAAATTAGTGGATTTTTTATTAAAAATATTGTCGGTACTTGATTAAATCATATTTTTGTGATAGAATGAAAGAGTATTATATGACAAAGGCGAACGAAATGAACGAAAAACTTAACGCGATAGAAGAAAAATTCAAAAAAATAGAGACGTCGTTATCCGATCCGGCGGTCTTTTCCGACGCGGCAAAATACGCCGAGCTGATGAAAGAGCGCAAGAGCATACTGCCGGTGGTGACGAAATACAGAGAATACAAATCGTTTTCAGCTCAGAAAGAAGACGCGGAAGAGATACTTTCGTCAAACGATCCCGAACTTGCGGAGCTTGCCGCGGCGGAACTCGAAGAGGCGAAAGAAGGTATGCGCAGAACGGAAGAAGAACTAAAAATACTGCTTCTGCCGAAAGATCCCGACGACGACAAGAACGTGATAATCGAGATACGCGGGGGCGCCGGCGGCGACGAGGCGGCTCTGTTCTCGTACGTTTTATACAGAATGTACTGCATGTACGCCGACAGCATGAAATGGAAGACCGAGCTTATGTACTGCAACGAGACGGAGCTCGGAGGTTTTAAAGAAGTATCGTTCATGATCACGGGCGAAGGGGCGTATTCGAAGCTTAAATTCGAATCGGGCGTACACCGCGTACAGCGCGTGCCGGAGACCGAGGCTCAGGGCAGGATACACACGTCGACCGTGACGGTCGCCGTTCTGCCGGAGGCTGACGACGTCGAAGTCGAGATCAACCCGGCCGATATTAAGTTCGAAACGTGCAAATCGAGCGGCGCGGGCGGTCAGCATATAAACAAGACCGAGTCCGCGATAAGACTCTATCACAAACCCACGGGCATCATAATAGAGTGCCAGGACGAGCGCAGTCAGTTCAAAAACAAAGACAAAGCGCTCAAACTGCTCAAAACGCGGCTTTACGATATGAAAACGAAAGAACAGCACGATAAAATAGCGAGCGAACGCAAAAGCCAGGTCGGCACGGGCGACAGAAGCGAGAGGATCAGAACTTACAATTATCCGCAGAGCCGCGTGACCGATCACAGAATAGGAATGACGCTATACACGCTCGAATCGTTTCTGAACGGCGATATCGGCGCGATGCTCGACGCGCTCCGCGCCGCCGACACGGCCGCGAGGCTTTCTTCGGAGGGCGATCAATGAAGACCGAATACGTAAAGTCATACCCGGATTCTCCCGACGAGGCGGGACTTGCGCGGGCGTCGGAGATAATAAGATCCGGCGGTCTCGTCGCTTTTCCGACGGAGACCGTATACGGTCTCGGCGGTTCGGCTCTCAATCCCGGCTCGGCGAAGAAAATATACGCCGCCAAGGGACGTCCGTCCGACAACCCTCTGATAATACATCTGTACGACGCGCGCGAAGCGGAAGAATACGCGTATACAAATGAAATATATTATAAAATAACAGACAGATTCAGCCCCGGTCCGATCACGGTCATACTGCCGAAAAAGGACTGCGTGCCGGACGAGGTCACCGGAGGGCTCGATACCGTCGCGGTACGCATACCGTCGCACCCCACGGCGCGCAGGTTCCTGCAGCTCTGCGGCGTCGCTGTAGCCGCTCCGTCTGCAAACATTTCGGGTTCTCCGTCGCCTACGTGCGCCGAACACGTCAGAGCCGATCTCGACGGTCGCATAGACATGATAATCGACGGCGGAACGTGCGATATCGGGCTTGAATCGACGATAGTGAAAATAACGTCGGACGGCGTCGTCATCCTCCGTCCCGGCGCGGTAACGGAAGAAATGCTCGCGTCGGTCGCGCCGGTCGGCAGAGACAAGACTCTGCTTTCCAAACCGTCAGAAGATCTGCGTCCCGAGGCGCCGGGTATGAAATACCGTCATTACGCGCCGGTCGCGGATGTGTTTCTCGTGCGCGGCGGTCATGACGACGTTATCGCGTATATGAAAGCGCGGCTTTGCGAAGACGAAAGCTCAGGCATAGTCTGCACCGAAGCGGACAGGGATGAAATAAGCGGTAAAAACGTGAAATATCTGCCGAACGATACGGAAGGTCAGGCAAGAGAGCTTTTTGAAATACTGCGCGGCTTCAACGAAACGGACGCGAAGCGGATATACTGCGTGACTCCGTCCCGCGTCGGCATCGGTTTCGCGCTGTATAACCGGCTCATCAAAGCGTCGGGATTCAGAAGCGTCGGCGCGACCGTGCCGATACCCGTTATCGGGCTGACCGGTCAGAGCGGCGCTGGCAAAAGCACCGCGGCGACAGCGTTTTCAGACGCCGGCGCCTACGTCGCCGACTGCGACGAAACGTACCGTTCCCTGCTTTATAAGAATTCCCCGCTGATAAAAGAGATAAAAAAAGCGTTCCCGACCGTGATAAAGCGCGGTCTGCTCGACCGGGCGGCGCTTTCGGCTGTCGTATTTGCGGATAAAGATAAGCTCGCGCTGCTGAATTCGATCACTCACGAAGCGATACTCAAAGACGTCAGACGTCAGCTTAAGCAGGCGTATGCCGACGGGTATAAGCTCGCCGCCGTCGACGCGTCTCAGCTTTTCGAAGCCGCTTTCGACCGTGAATGTACCGCCGTTATCGGCGTCTGCGCCGACGAAAAAACGCGTATTGAACGTATAATGAAGCGCGACGGCATAAGCGAAGAGCGCGCGAGAGCCCGCCTTTCTTCACAGCATAACGAAGATTTTTTCCGCGTATACTGTGACCGGACGCTCGAAAACAACGGCTCGCCGGAGGAGCTGTACGAAAAGGCAAAGCGGATAGCGGAAGAGTATCTGAAAGGAGAGGCGCAATGAAAGAAGCGATAAAACGCAGCGTCGTCGTGATAATACTTATCGCGCTCGCCGTCGCCGCCGGTTTCGGCGCGGACAGACTCTTCTCTGCTATACAGAGCAAAAACTACCCGAGAGCGTATTCGGAATACGTGCAGAAATACGCCGAACAGTACGGCGTGCCGGAATCCGTCATCTACGCGACGATCAAAGTCGAAAGCAATTTCAGATACGACGCCGAGTCGTACAAATCCGCCCGCGGCCTTATGCAGCTGATGCCCGGCACGTTCGAGTGGCTGTGCGGGAAAGAAGACATCGATCCCGAATCGGTCAGCATAGACGATCCCGAAATGAATATCAGAATAGGCACGAAATACCTTGCGTACCTTTACGGCGAATTTGAGATATGGGAGACGGTCTACGCCGCCTATAACGCCGGTCACGGAGTGGTGCGAAACTGGCTTGCCGACGAGAAATACGGCAAAGACGGTCATCTGACGGATATTCCTTATTCCGAAACGGCGTCCTACGTCAAAAAAATAACAGACGCCCGGCAGATATACGAAAAACTGCTTGAACAGGATAAAAAAGCCGCGTCAACTATGGAAAATCAATAAAAGGAGAATAAAAAATGCCGAAGAAAAAAGAAAAATCACAGGGTGAACAGTTAAAAGAAAAACTGCTCTACAAAAAGAAATCCGTCTTTGAAAAGTGCGAAGACGAGCGTCAGGCTGAGCTCGATTACGCCGAGGGCTACAAAAAGTTCTTAGACAACGCGAAGACCGAGCGCGACGCGACAAAGACCGCCATAGAGATGGCGAAAGAAAAGGGCTTTACCGAATACAAATTCGGACAGAAGGTCAAAGCCGGGGACAAGTTCTATTACAACAACCGCGGCAAAAGCCTTTACCTTTTCATCATAGGTAAAGAAAACCTTGAAAAAGGCATCGCGATCACGGCGGCCCACATCGACTCGCCGCGCCTCGACCTCAAAGCCAACCCCGTTTACGAAGCGGGCGGCATGGCGTTTATGAAAACGCACTACTACGGCGGCATCAAGAAATACCAGTGGACCGCGATACCGCTCGCGCTTCACGGCAAGGTCGTTTTAGCCGACGGGACCGAAAAAGACGTACTTATCGGCGAAGACGAAGGCGATCCGGTATTCTACGTCAACGACATTCTCCCGCACCTCGGCAGAGACCAGATGTCAAAACCCGTCGCCGCGGCGATCGAGGGCGAACAGCTGAATCTGCTCTCCGGTTCGGTACCGTTCGACAAAGAGACATCCGAGGGCATAAAACTCAATCTGCTCCGTTTGCTTAACGAAAAATACGGCATGACCGAGGTCGATTTCCAGTCGTCCGAGCTCTGCGCCGTACCGGCGGGCAAGGCGCGCGACGTCGGTCTTGACAGAAGCATGATAATGGCTTACGGTCACGACGACAAGGTCTGCGCGTACCCCGAGATCACCGGCATCCTCTCGCTCGAAGCTCCCGAAAAGACCGTTATGAGCATCATCGCCGATAAAGAAGAGACCGGCTCCGACGGCGCGACGGGTATGAAGACGAGCGCGTTCTGCGACATAATCTCCGATCTTGCGAAGACCCTCGGCAAAAACGAGCGCAAAGTCAGAGCGAATTCGCTCTGCATCTCGGCGGACGTCGCGGCGGCGTACGATCCGAATTTCGCTTACGCTTACGAGCTGAACAACTCCGCGCTGATAAACTGCGGCATAGCGCTCTGCAAATACACGGGCGGCGGCGGCAAATCGAGCACGAACGACGCGTCAGCCGAATACGTGGCGAGGATCAGACGCATATTCGACAGCGCAAAC
>JAEEJH010000063.1 GCA_016281775.1 Clostridiales bacterium
CGCTTCCGGGAACCCCCAAAAAGCTCATCGCTTTTTGGGGAACCCCTTACCGCTCGCAACCCCCAAACCCCCTTAACCCCTCCCTCGATCTCACAAAGATCGAGGGGCCGCGCCGATAAAGCCGGCATCAACTGAAAAACAATGCCCGTACCAAACCGGGAAAACGCAAATTCGGGCGGACGTTATCCAATATTTTTATATTATGTATTGACATTTCATAATTTTTATGATAGTATTTACTAAACGCGATGAAGCGGAAAAAGCTGTCCGGAGCCGCCAGCAGAGATATGCCGGTCGGTGTGAGGCATACGGTACGGTCAGCGAAGTCGCCGCGGAGCGGCCGCGCGGAACGGAGTAAGCGCGGACGGGAGCCCCCGTAACAGAGCCCATGAGTGCATCCTATGGATGAAGAAGAGTGGTACCGCGGAAGAAGTGCTCTTTCGTCTCTTTGATTTTACAGAGACGAAGGGGCTTTTTGTTACCCGGAGGGAAACGGATGGAAAAAAAGAAAAGAAAGAAAATGACAGGGGCACAGCTTCTGATCGAGGTGCTGATCGAGCAGGGCGTGACCGACGTGTTCGGTTACCCGGGCGGTCAGGTGCTCCATATCTACGACGCGCTTTACGGCGCGAGAAAGAAAATACGCCATATACTGACCGCGCATGAACAGGGCGCGTCTCACGCCGCGGACGGTTACGCGAGAGTCACGGGCAAGACGGGCGTCGTTATAGCGACGTCGGGGCCCGGCGCGACGAACCTCGTGACCGGTATCGCCACGGCGATGCTCGATTCGGTGCCGATGGTGGCGATAACCGGCAACGTGCCGACGACGCTCATCGGCCGCGACGCGTTTCAGGAGATAAACATTACCGGCGTAACGATGCCGATAACGAAGCACAACTATTTCGTGCAGGACGTGAACGAACTCGCCGATACCGTGCGCGAGGCGTTCATGATCGCCAAGTCGGGCAGACCGGGACCGGTGCTTATAGACGTGCCGAAGGACGTACAGTGCGCCGTATGTTATTACGAACCGGCGGGACCGGTCGGATGTTTTGAAGAAGACAGGGCAGACGAAGCCGATATCGAGTTTGCGGCAAAGCTGATAAACGAGTCGAAACGGCCGTATATCTATATCGGCGGCGGTGCGGCGGCGTCCGGCGTCGCGCGGGACGCGGCGGAACTTGCCAAAAAGATCGACGCGTATATCGGGTGTTCGTTCATGGGGCTGTCGGCTCTGCCGGACGGGCTCGACCGTTTTCTCGGCATGCAGGGGATGCACGGCAGATACGCTTCTTCGATGGCGAACAAAGAAGCCGATCTTATAATCGGCATCGGCGTGAGATTCAGCGACAGAGCGACCGGCGCGGTCGGCAAATTCGCGAACCGTACGAAGATCGTACAGCTCGATACTGATCTGTCGGAGATAAACAAAAACGTTAAGGTCGACGTCGGGCTCGTCGGAAATCTGAGGGATTCGTTCGGGCGGCTCTTTGAAAAATGCGCTCCGGCTTCACATCCCGAATGGCGCGCTCTCGTCTCCGGCTTCAGAGAAGAAGAAAAACGCATATCCGACAAAGCGGAGGCGGCTGAAAAAGGCAGAATGACGCCGAAGATGATATTCGACGTTATCAACAGATACAAAAGCGCCGACGACGTGATAACGACCGACGTCGGTCAGCATCAGATGTGGTGCGCGCAGAATATAAGATTCGAAAAGCCGCGCCGCTTCGCTTCGAGCGGAGGGCTCGGAACAATGGGTTACGGCCTCGGTGCGGCGATAGGCGCCGCCGCGGCAGGCAACGAAAGAGTCATACTGATCACCGGCGACGGCAGTTTCGCCATGAACTCAAACGAGCTGGCGACCGCGGTCACGTACGGTATGCCTATAGTCATCGTGCTGTTCGACAACGGCGTGCTCGGTATGGTGCGCCAGATGCAGACGCTGTTTTTCAGCCGGAGGTATTCAAATACGGTTCTTGAACGCAAGACCGATTTCGTAAAGCTTGCCAAAGCGTACGGAGCGGAAGGTGAGCGCGTGACTGACATAGAGAGCTTTGAAGCGGCGTTTGCGCGCGCAATGAAATACAAAGGGCCGTATCTGATAGACGCGGCGATAGATAAAGACGAACTCGTCTTGCCGATGATGCCGCCGGGCGGATCGGTCGACGAGCTGATAACGGAGATCAAGGAGGATGACAAAAGGTGAAAAGCGTCATAGCGATATACGTTGAGAACAAATACGGCGTACTTGCGCGCGTGTCGGGACTGTTCATGAGGCGAGGCTTCAACATCGACACGCTGACCGTCGGCGCGACGCACGATCCCGATTATTCGAGGATCACGATAACGCTCGACGAAGACGAGCATATAAGGGATCAGGTAATAAATCAGCTGAAAAAGCTGCACAACGTCAAAAAAGTCAAGCTTCTGCCGCAAACGTCGGTACAGCGCGAGCTGATGCTTCTGAAGGTCAAAACGACGCCCGAAAACCGTTCGGAGGTGCTCGCCGCGTCGGAAATATACAGAGCGAAGATAATCGACTATAATACCTCGACCATGTGTATCGAGGTCACCGGCGAATCGTCGAAGATCGACGCGTTCATCGAGGTCATGAAGCCGATAGGCATAATAGAAATGTGCCGTAC
>JAEEJH010000064.1 GCA_016281775.1 Clostridiales bacterium
TGCTTTCGTCGGGTGATGCAAATACGTAAACTTCCGCGGAGTTACAAACGAATTCCCAGCCGGACTGTCTGCATAATTCTATGTATTCAGCCGTTTTCTGATTTATACGGTTCGTATTCCGGTCTGCCGTCGGAACGATCTCGACGCAGTAACGGAGTTTGGAAGGAGCTTTTCTTTCATATTCGAAGATACCGCTTCTGATGGATCTTACGTGCCACCCTTCGGATGCCATTTCGGTGAAATTCTCTTCAAGCGCTTTAAGATCGGTCAGCTCGTATGAAATGAACTTTTTCAATACGTTTTCGTTTTTCATTTTAATCCCTCCATTATCTTCTCACCGTCGGAGATCTGTCTTTTAAGCCTTTCGTACTCCTGTCTGAGCATCTGCTTGCCCTTCACGGTTATTACGTAATTTTTTCTGTTTGTCCACGTTATCGGTCCGGGGTTGAATTCCGCCGGAGCTATAAGCCCGTTTTCTTCGAATTTTGAAAGCATTGTATAGAGCGTACCGGGACCTATTATTACCTGCCCTCCCGAAAGATCTTTTACTCTCTGCATTATTTCAATGCCGCACAAAGGCTTTGTAAGTGAAAGCATCACGTAATACATCGATTCGGTAAAACTCTGAAGTTTTTCTCTCGGCATACCGTCCTCCTTAATATCATATAACGATATCGTGTCTCGTTATCGTTTATCGATATTATATATCGTTTATCGATATTTGTCAAGAGTTTCTTGAGAAATTTTTGGATTTTCAATAAAAACGACCGGAACAGCGTATTGCTTCACCGGTCGGTTTCGTATTTTTCTTTTATCTGCACTTCTCCGCTTCGTCAAGCATATTCTCTATGAATATACCGTACCCCTTCGCCGGATCGTTGATCAGTACGTGAGTTACCGCTCCTATCAGTTTACCGTTCTGCATTACCGGACTGCCGCTCATACCCTGTACTATGCCTCCCGTTTCGGACAGAAGACGAATATCGGTTATACGGATTATAAAGTTCTTTGTCTCCGATTCGTACGAAATGATCCTCGCTATCTCCGCGGTATACTCCTTTACTCCCTCTCCGTTCACCGTACAGTATATGCTCGCCGGACCTTCCGACACGTCGTCTTTAAGCGCTATGCCGACCGGTTCCTTTTTCGCCGGATCGTCTGTTATCCCGAACACGCCGGCTTCGGTATTTGATATCACGCTGCCGGATGCTTTCGGTCCGAAATAACCTCGAAGTTCTCCCGGTTCGCCGGGCTTACCGATCTTTACCCCCGTAATATGCGCCGGGTAAAGTTCGCCGCTGTAAAACGGCAGCAGTTCACCCGTTTCGTTTTCACAAATACCGTGACCGAGCCCGCCGGTGAATCCGCCTTCCGTCTCCGTGAAAGTAACCGTACCGATACCTGCGACCGTATCTTTGACCCACAGCCCCGCTTTGTATATACCGTTTTCATCCGCTTCGGCTTTTAGTACGGTTTCGTACTTTTTACCTGCGCGTTCGTATATTACGGGTAATTCTCTGCCGCCGCTCGCGGCTATTATACCGGTAAGCTCGCCTAACGTATTCACGTCTCTGCCGTCAACGTTGACGATCATATCGTTGATCGCTATACCCGCTTCTTTTGCCGGTTCTCGTTCCGCTCCCGCTCTGCCGCAGCTGCCGGTGCCTACGACCATCACTCCGCGCGTATGGAGCTTGACGCCGAACGCTTCGCCGCCCGGTATCAGCTTCACGTCTTTATAAAGGCTTACCTTTACCTTTTTGAACGGCAGCCCGAATACGTTCACGGTCCCGCTCGAACCGCCTTCGGCATCGACGCTTGCGTACGACGGCACAGACATCTCGTTATACGAAAAAGCCGATATATCGTTCGGTATTGCTCTGTCGACCGCGCCGACGGCGGCGAGGATCATACACAGTAACGCAAAGACCGACGCTGCGATTTTTGATCTGCTTCTCTTCATTTCACCGTTTTCCTTGCCGTATTTATATTATTTTATCCTTCATATCTCATCATATTCGCCGGACGCTGTTTTTTCGCGTCCGTTTATATGATTCGTCCGATACGGCGCTTTTATCCGATGAAAATTGAGAAAGCAAAGGCGTTTGTCGGAAGCGATTCAATAATTCGTCAGCAGCTCCGATACGGTCACGAATTCGTAATTCTGCGCCATAAGATACGGTATCAGTATGCCAAGCGCTTCCGGAGTGTCGGAATTAGGAGTTATATAATCGTGAAACAGTATGATAGAACCGTTCTTTACGTTTGTTTTTACGGTTTTGACGATACGGTCGATCGGATTATGAGCCCAGTCGCGCGTATCGACCGTCCAAAGGACAGTCTTTTTGCTTTCGGCAAAAACCGCGGCTTCAAGTTCACTGCTTGTTCTGCCTTCCGGCGGCCGGAAAAGTATCGGACATTCGCCGGTTATTTTGCAGATGATATCGTCGGTCTTTTTTATTTCTTCAAGCATCGCCGAGCAGTTGACCGAACCGAGCCGTTTATGCGAATAGGTATGATTGCCTATCTCGTGCCCGGATTCATATTCGGCTTTGATAAGTTCCGGGTACTGTTCTGCGTTCTGACCTATCACAAAAAACGTTGCTTTTACTCCGTACTTATCGAGCACGGAGAGTATCTCCGCGGTATATTTTTTGTGCGGTCCGTCGTCAAACGTAAGCGCAAGGCGCTTTTTGGCATTACCTGTCGGGACGGACGCGAGCATCATTAATACAGCCAGAAACAATGATAAGGTCTTCACGCAAGTTCTTCAAGTGAGCCGAATCTATAGCCCATTTTCTCCCATTCGCAAAGTAAGCCGTCAAGTATATCCGCGTTCGTTTTCGAGGTGGGATGAAGCAGGATAATCTCTCCGTTGTGAGTATTGTCGAGTATCAGTTTTTTTGCGTAACCGCGATCCGGCTGTTTGCCGTTATCCCAGTCGGCGTACGCGAAGCTCCAGAATACCGTCTTATATCCGAGTTCTTCCGCGTATGAGAGCGTTTTTTCATTGAAACGTCCCTCGGGCGGTCTGAAAAATCTGCAGAGCGTTTTGCCGGTCAATTCTTTATATACGCACTCAAGGGAGTTCAGTTCGTTTTCGAATTCTTCTTTTGAAAGCTTGGTGCAGTCTTTGTGGCGAGACGTATGATTGCAGATCAGGTGCCCGTCTTCTGCAAGTCTGACAATAAGGTCTGTGTTTCTTCTGATAATATTATCAAGTACAAAAAACGCGGCTTTTGCTCCGTGTTTTTTTAACGTATCGGCTATACGTTCGATATTGCCGTTTTCATAACCGGCGTCAAACGTCAGATATATCACTTTTTCGTCGGGACCTATATAATATGCTTTGTGATCTTTCATAAAAGAAAAGCACGGATCGGTAACCGGTCTTTCGTGGTTTTTCTTTCTCATTATATAATATCCGCATACTTCAGCCCGAGCGTTGATCGAAAGCGTGAGAAGAAGTATAAGGGTTGTAATGAATTTTGATCTTTTCATTTTGACCTCCTTTTTTCATTATTGTTTGTTCTGATCTTTATTTGATACGTACCATTTTTTTCATCAGAACATATTATATAAAAGAAAACGAAAGGAGAATCGTTTTGGCAAATCCGCAAGGCTTTTTGAACGTAAACGTGACGTCTGGGACCGGGTCTTATCCTATGCCGGGAGCGGACGTTATAATCTCAAGCGAAACGGCGGCGGGAAACACCGTACTGTACAGATTCAAGACCGATCAAAGCGGTCAGATACCCGGCGCGCCGCTCGACACGGCAGGCGTTTCCGGTTCGCTGTCCCCGTCGCCTGACAGTCCTCCGTACAGTCTTTATACCGTCACTGTCAGCAAAGAAGGATATTACCCGAGAGTAAGTCTCAACATTCGCATTTTCGAAGGCGTTACGACGGTACAGCCGATAAACATGATACCGTATACCGCGACGAGCGATATCGGCTCAGACGAGTTCGTGCCGAGAAATCCGCCTTACGAAAACGGCGGCGGCGATTTATGAGAGGGGGCGACGTATGGCCGGCGGAACGCCGCTGATACCGGAAAAGATCACGGTGCATCTCGGAGCGTCGACGGACTCTTCTGCTGAAAATCTGCGCGTGAACTTTCCGGATTACGTAAAGAACTGCGCCTCGTGTGAAATATATCCGACCTGGCCGAGAGAGGCGCTCGTTGCAAATATTTACGCGATAATATCTTTCGCGCTCAACCGCGTATATACCGAGTATTACCGATCCCAAGGGTATGATTTCGATATAACGAACAATACCGCGCAGGACCAGTCGTACGTAAGAGGTCACGACTATTACGATACGATCAGCGTTATAGTCGACGAGATATTCAATTCTTACGTGTCGCGCGTCGGCAGCGTCGAGCCGCTTTTCACCGCGTACTGCAACGGTACGACATCGACCTGTGAAGGTCTGTCGCAATGGGGCAGCGTCGACCTCGCCGGGCTCGGATATTCGGCGTTCAGGATCCTGCAATTCTATTACGGCGACGATATAGAGATAGTCGAAAACGTCGACGTCGGCGATTTTCGCCCGTCCGTGCCGCTTCGTCCTCTGCGCGTCGGCGTATTTGACGACGACGTACGGTTTCTGGAGCTTCGTCTCAACCGTATCAGCGTGAATTATCCCGCAATACCGAAGATCGCCTCGGTAAATCCGGTTTTCACTCAGGAGACGGAAGACGCCGTAAAAGAGTTTCAGCGTATCTTCGGTCTGCCCGTCACGGGGATAGTTGACAACGGGACGTGGTATAAAGTACAGTACGTTTATATAAGCGTAAAACGGCTGAACGAGGTGCTGAGCGAAGGGCTCGCGCTCGAGGAAGTGGAGCTGCAGCTGCCGTCCGTACTTAATCCCGGCGAAAGCGGAATAATTATCAACGTAATGCAGTTTTATCTTTCTGTGATAAGTCTTTATTATACGGAGGTGCCTCAAACGGAAGTAAACGGATATTACGGAGTACAGACTGAAGAAGCCGTTGCGGCGTTTCAGCGCGTTTTCGGTCTTGAACCGACGGGCATTCTCGACAAAGAGACGGGATACGCGATATACGACGCTTACGTCGGCATAATACAGAGCGTAGACGGGATATACGTGTCTGCACAGACCGGTTTTCCCGGTCAGCTTCTCGCCGCGGGTTCTTCCGGTGAGGACGTTGAAATATTGCAGGAACACTTGAACGTCATATCGACCGTCTACGACTCGATACCGAAGCTCGACGTCACCGGATATTTTTCAGTTAAGACCGAAGAGGCAGTTTCTGAATTTCAGCGCATCTTCGGCATAGCGGTCACCGGCATTGTCGGACCGGTCACGTGGAAAGCGATAACGGACGAATACGTATTGATAACCGACGGCAGACTGTATTCCGAAGGACAGTTCAGCGGCGACATCGGAAACGGAGAAAGCGAATGAACGATCTTAAAAATCAGAGCTCGTCGATACGCGAGCTGCAGAAATATCTGTATTTCATATCACTAAACGATCCGGATATACCGAAAGTCGTGCCGGACGGCATATACGGTTCCGTGACGAGAGACGCGGTAACGGCGTTTCAGAAAAAAACCGGTCTGCCTGCCACGGGAGTCGTCGACAAAATAACGTGGGACGCGATAGTGAAAGAATACAACGCGTTATCCGCGTCGTGCTGTGAACCCGATCCGCTTTACGTTTTCCCTTCTTCGAAATACGTTGTAAAGGTCGGTGAAAGAAGCGACACGGTGAGCGTCATACAGATCATTTTGCGGTGTCTGTCCGGAGAATACGCCTTTAAAGTCGTTATCACCGTGTCAGGCGTATATACGGACAGAGACGCCCGGGCGGTCAAGGTGATACAGCAGATCCACGGACTTGAACAAAGCGGCTGCGTCGACGTTAAGACCTGGAACGCGATAGCGTCGGATTACCGTCTTTTCTGCTCTATGTCCGAATACTGACTTTCAATATGCCGATCAAATTCACTTCAGCCGCAGAAGCGGCTCTTTCGGAAGCAGACAGATTTGCTTCTCTTTTCGGCAGGGCCTTTACAGGTTCGGAACATATTCTGCTCGGTATGCTGAATACAGAAGATTCGATAGCGTGTAAACTCCTGAACGCTCGCGGTATAAACTTCGATTCTGTATTGAAACTTATGTACGAAACGCCGCCGGAAGAGCCCGGCCCCGCAATACCGGTCGAAGGCAGAACGCCGCTTTTGACGCGGATAATCGAGCGTTCCGGTTCCGAAGCCGCCGGCTTCGGATGTTTGAAAACAGGCACGGAGCATATTCTGTTATCCGTCGTATCGGAGAGCGAATGCGCCGCGTCGAGACTTATAATTCCACACGGTGTAAAACTGTCCGAGATCCGTACCGATCTGATATCCGTCGCAGGCATAAGAGGAGCGTTCAGGGATAAACGGAAAAAGCGCGATAACCCTTATCTGCACAGATACGGTACCGATCTCTGCGCGTTAGCCGCCGCCGGCAGGCTCGATCCGGTAATCGGCAGAACCGATGAGACGGAACGGATCATACGTATACTTTGCAGAAAAACGAAAAACAACCCTTGTCTTATAGGCGAGGCGGGCGTCGGCAAGACCGCGATAGTCGAAGGTATAGCGCAGCTGATAACGGCCGGAAGAGCGCCGCAGCAGCTTTGCGGCAAAACCGTCTTCTCCGTCGATATCTCTTCTATGCTCTCGGGCTCAAAATACCGCGGAGAGTTCGAAGAGCGGCTCAAAGGCGTCATATCCGAAGCGAACGCCGATCCGGACGTTATACTGTTCATCGACGAAGTTCATATGATAGTCGGCGCCGGTGCGGCTGAAGGCGCCTCCGACGCGGCTAATATGCTCAAGCCCGCTCTCGGAAGAGGTGAAATAAGGCTGATCGGCGCTACCACTTATACCGAATATAAAAAAAGCATCGGCGCGGACGCCGCGTTATGCCGGAGATTTCAGCCGGTGAATATAGCGGAACCGTCATTTGAAGATACTCTCGCCGTACTTAAAGGCCTGAGAGCAGGACTTGAAAAGTATCACCGGGTAAAGATAACCGACGAAGCGCTCGATGCGGCGGTGCGTCTGTCGGTGCGCTGTATGAAAGACAGATTTCTGCCTGATAAAGCCATAGACGTGCTTGACGAGGCGTGCGCATCGTTTTTTTCATCAGGCGTCGGACAACGCCCCGACCCGGCGGATCTTCTGCGCACCGGATTCATTAAGGAACCGCTGAATAAAGTCGACGCCGATCTTATATACGATACCGTCTGTAAAACATCCGGAGGGCCGCGGACCGGTATAACCCGTCCGGAAGATCCGCCTGTATTCGACCGTTTGAGATCTTTGATATTCGGGCAGGATGAAGCGCTGTTTGAAATATCCGCCGCAATAAACCGTATGAATTCGGGACTTTGCGGAAGCAAACGGCCTTACGCTTCGTTTTTGTTTTACGGACCGACCGGCACGGGTAAAACGGAGACCTGCCGAGCGATAGCAAAAGAGGTGTGCGGCAGTGAAAACGCACTTATCAGATTCGATATGAGCGAATACACGGAAAAACACAGTATATCCCGCCTTATCGGTTCACCGCCCGGCTACGTCGGTTACGGCGAGAGCGGGCTTCTGACCGACGCAGTAAGAAAAAGGCCTTTTTCCGTAGTTTGTTTCGACGACGCAGACAAGGCTCATCCCGATATATTCGGTCTGCTTTTACAGATCCTCGAAGAAGGAACGCTCACCGACTCTCTCGGCGTGAAAGCCGATTTTTCCGGTTCGTTCGTCATACTTACCGTCAATTCCGCCTCGCAGGCAAAAAAGCGCGTCGGGGGCTTTGCCGGCGTTTCCGGCAGCGGTAATATCGGTTTTGACTTTCTGCCGCCCGAGCTGCTCGGAAGATTCGACGGGATAATAGAATTCATCAGACCCGACGTCTCAGCTCTTACAAAGATCGCCGGCGCGGCGCTTGAAGACCTGCGGCGCAGGGCTTATTTTGCCGGAGTAAAAATATCTTACGGCTGCGGATTACCCGAATTTATCGCCGGTACGTGCGATAAGGAATACGGAGCGCGAAGCGTAAGAACGAATATAATAAAGCTTATAGAAGAACCGCTTTCCGCTCTGATCACGTCAGAAAACGTTAATAACGCTTTCGTTACGGTATCAGACGGCAAAATCGTCATAACCGCGCCGAAATCTATTGACAAAACCGAAGCCGAATGATATAATAAAGAAAATCAAACAAGGAGATACTGAAAAATGGAAGTGACCAAACAATCGATAATAGGCGACGTTATAGATTATGACCGCGAAACCGCGATATTTTTCTTTGAGATCGGTATGCACTGCCTCGGATGCCCCGCTTCGAGAGGCGAGACGATCGAAGAAGCCTGCGCCGTTCACGGCACCGACGCCGACGAGCTTGTAAAAAAACTTAACGAGTTTTTAAATTCCAAATAAAAACAAGGATCCGTGCTCCGAAAGCCGGATCCCTGTTTTTCTTCCGGAGGGCTTATGAAAAAAATATACGCAATAATATCACTGCTTTTGATCTTTATCTTTGTTTCCGGATGCGGGACCGACGTCGGTTCGCCCGTAACGGACGCTCCGACCGCCGGATCGACCGCAGCGGAGACAGCCGTTGTCACGGAGCCCGAGGCGCCGAAACCGGAAGCGGCTGAAAGCCTTCCGTTTTCGTGCGCTCCCGCTTACAGAGAGCGCGTGACGGAAGCAGACGGCACAGCCTCTTACGGCGGTATACGGATGAAACTGGAATTTCAAAGCAAATTCTACGGTCATCAAAGCGCCATAAACCGCGATTACGTCTGCTACGGCAGAAATTTCGAATTTGCGCGCGCCTCGGGACTGCCCGAGCTCGACGGCGAGACAGCGGGCGAGGATATCGACGGCGACGGTTTTGCAGAACTGTTTCATTTCAAAGACGGCTCGCTTTCCGTTTATTCGCTCAACATGATGTATAAGAAAGAGAGGATATGGCTGCAAAACGACAGGATGACGCTCGACGCCTCTCTTCTTTGTGAATTCAACGTCGGCAGCGACCTGCATCTTTGCGGAGCCGGCGATATCAACGGCGATACTTACAGCGATTTACTTTTCTGCTCTTCGCCTTACGCCGTTATATATTACGGCGGCGAAGACGGATTTTCCGCAGCGTTTTACCGTTTCGATGCAAAAGGAAAAGTTCTTTGCGGTGACGTCGACGGCGACGGAGTTTGTGAACTGATAGACGCGGACGGACTGCATATCGCCGCGTACAGGTTATCCGGCGATTCAGCCGTACCTTTTACCGACAGTTACGTCAGCGCGGAGGTACCGGACGGATGCGCGGTACACGCCGCGGATATAAACTCAGACGGCAGGACGGATATCGTTTATTCTTACGTTTCGAATAAGCTTTTTGAGGTACGTTCATTCTTCGGCAGAGGAGACGGCCGTTTCGGCTGTTATGAATCGGACGGCGACAATAAAAATCTTTACTCGGTATATTCCGGCAAACGCTATTCTGAAAATATTTGTTTTGCCGACGTGACCGGCAGCGGCGCGTACGATATCATCGGAACGTTTACGAATACGTCTGCGAAATCGACCGGCGTGCTGTTCCATTCCGACGAGCTCGCTTACGATTATTCTCTGTTCGGGATGCGTGTTGACGGCGAATACAGAATATACTCGGGCTGCCGCTGGGCGGACAGAAATACGGGCGGCGACGGCGACCACGTTATGCTCTCGACGTCAAAAGACGGCGTCAACTGGTCGCGTTATCTGGAAAAACCAATGTTTTACCTTGGATACGAACTCGGAGTTGACGAATGGTGGAGCGACAATACGCTCGAGCCGGAGGTACTGTACGTCGACGGCAAATATCATATGTACTGGCAATGCTCATATACGACTCCGAAAGGCAATTACGGCGACAAGATCGGTTACGCTTCATCGTCAGACGGAGTCAACTGGGAAAGAAAGACCGACGAGCCGGCGATCGTCTGTTCCGATCCCGAGATCGGATTCAACCATGAAGAAGTCATTTACGTCGCAGACGATCCCGACGGCAAACCCTATTGGATGTATACAGGACATTTTGTCAACGGTCAGTTCCGCGGGTATATCAGGATCAGATCGTCCGTTCCCGACAGGTTCTTATACGACGACCGCGAATCCACGGACGGCTTTGCGCAGATAGGCAATCAGATAGCGTATTTCTATGACGACGGCGGAAACAGGATATTCGTAAGGATAACGTTCTGCGACGCGGACGACGGACACGGAAACAAGGTATGGCGTCCGACGCTGTATCTGTCAAAAGACGGGCTCAAATTCAGCGGCAGTAAAAACTGTGTGCTCGCCGGCGTCGATACGGAGGATCCGAGAACGGAAAACAACAGAAATATGTTTTTCCTCGGTATGATCACCGAAAACGGCACTGGCGAACTGCCGAAAAACGAAGACGGGTCATACAGGATAATATATCTCGCTACGACCTGCTCCAAATCGGTGGCGCCCGAAATATTCAGCGCCGAAGCGGGCTTCGGCGTGGCTGATATAAGAATAACCGATTAGATCCGGAACAGCGGCGTTGACCGTCGCAAATTGAGTTTATATAACAGTAAAAGCCGGAGTTTCGGCGCGGCGTGATAAGGATGTTTTTTGATCTGTCGTTTTCGCGCCGAAATGAATTGCGCCTGTCGGCGCGTGATTTGACTTTCAGTCATGAATTGTGCCTTCGGCACGTGAATTGCCCTGCGGAGCATATGGCGCAATTCAATTCACGGCGAAGCCAAATCATGCCGCGCCGCGGCAATTCATGACGGCAAAGCCGTCAATTCATAAAAATTACAAGCTGAGAAAAACGATCTGTTTTTGATCTCTTATCTCGGCTTGTTTTCTTTTTAGCCGCAAACTTACTCGCCGCGCTGACGTGAAGGGAGAATACCGCCTTATCACGGCCGGAGTTTTGCTCTCCGGCTTTTGTGTTCGGCGATATTTGCATTATTTATCGTAACCGTCAAGAAAAGAATGCGTTTCTCCGTCGGTCTTGTAGCCCGGAAACGTGTCGAGACAGACTGCGTGTATGCTTTTGAATATGCTTTGATCTATATTCGGATTCTTCTTTTTCAGCTCTTTTATCAGAAGCTTCGTTTCAAGGCGTTTCGACGTGCTTTCGTCTACAGCCGCCCTTTCGGTCAGCCTGCAGGCGCAGCGAAGGAATTCCAGACCGTTATGATCGCGCCACGATATTATATCGTCCTCGTGTACGCAGTACATAGGCCGTATGAGTTCCATGCCGGGGAAGTTCGCGCTGTGAAGCTTCGGCAGCATGGCCTGAAGCTGAGCGCCGTAGAACATCGCCATGACGGTCGTTTCTATCACGTCGTTGAAATGGTGACCGAGCGCGATCTTGTTGCAGCCGAGTTCTTTCGCTTTTGAATACAGACAGCCGCGTCTCATTTTCGCGCAGAGGTAGCAGGGAGTTCTGTCGGTCATATCTGTTACGGCGAAAATACCCGAATCGAATATCGTTACGGGGATATCGAGAAGTTTTGCGTTATACTCGATCTTTTTTCTGTTCGGTTCGCTGTATCCGGGATCCATGACGAGATAAACGAGCTCGTACGGTATCTCGCTGTACCGCTGCAGCATCTGCAAAAGCTTCGCCATAAGCATAGAATCCTTGCCGCCGGACATACATACGGCGATCTTATCGCCCGGCTTTATCAGCTCATAATTCTTTACAGCGGTGACGAACGGGTTCCAGATCCCTTTTCTGAACTTCTTGCTGATGCTCCGCTCGACTTTTTGATGAAATTCAAGTTCTTTACTCATTGTTGTCTCCATCCGATCTTATCAGATCCTTTATGACTTCACCGGCGATGATGAGTCCCGCGACGGACGGTACGAACGCAACGCTGCCCGGAACGCGCTCGCCGCTTTTGTTTTTGATCGGCGGTTCTTTTGAATAAATCACTTTAAGTTTTGTAACGCCGCGTTTTCGAAGTTCCGACCGCATCACGCGGGCGAGCGGACAAACGGACGTCTTATATATATCTGCGACCTCGAACGCCGTCGGATCAAGTTTATTGCCGGCGCCCATGCTGCTGATGATCGGCGTGTTAGCCTTCTGCGCGTTTACGGCAAGAGCGATCTTGCCCGTGACCGTATCTATCGCGTCGATTATATAATCATATTTTGAAAAATCGAACAGATCTTCCGTTTCCGGCAGATAAAACACCCTGTAAGCGTTTACTTTCGCGATCGGGTTTATATCTTTTATACGCTCCGCGCAGACGTCGACTTTCGCTCTGCCGACCGTTTTTTCGGTCGCTATTATCTGACGGTTGATATTGGATATACTGACCGTATCCGCGTCGATCACGTCGATATTTCCGACCCCGCACCTCGCAAGCGCCTCGACGACGTAACCGCCGACGCCTCCTACTCCGAAAACAGCCACGCGCGATTCTGCGAGCTTTTTAAGCGCTTTGGAGCCTAAAAGCAATTCTGTTCTTGAAAATCTGTCTTCCATATCATTCTTCACCGGAAGGCACTTCCATCACCGTACCTCTTGCGATCGGCTGGCCGAGTATCGGGACTCCGTTTTCGTCAAAATCTATCTTCTGTATATACATGAATCTCGCGTCGACGCCGGCGTCGGGTGTCGCCATACCGTGATACGCTATCCACGTTTCCGTCCCGTCGGGAGATTCGAAGAACGAGCAGTGACCGGGACCGTAGACTTTATTCGCTTTTGAGAATACCGGTTTTTCGCTCTTTTCCCAGTTTTCGAGCTTGAGAAATTCTTCGGGCGAGGTATTCTCTCCTTTATACGTGAGCATACCGAGACAGTAATACTGGCTCCAGCATCCGCTTGCAGAATAGAATATGAAAATCCTGCCGTTTCTTTCAAACACGATCGGACCTTCGTTGATCCGGCTGTCGTTTTCAGCGGTCTTGCCGCGCTTTTCCCAGTAATAGCCCGCATAAGAAAGCATTATGCGCCTGTCGGAGATATGCCACGGATTGTCCATTACTGCAAGCGTGAGCGACTGACCTTTGTCCGTATATTCGGAAAAGACCGTATATATCTCTCCGCTATTCGCGTCATACCAGACGGTCTGGTCTATCGCAAGCAGATCCGGATCGGTAAGAGCTTTGAACGAGTAGTTGCCGAACGGATCGTCGCCGTCGGATTCAAGACAGTACATACGCATCGAACCGAATTCAAAACCGTCCGTACACGCACAGAAATAGACGTACCATCTGCCGGTAGTCGGCATAAAATGTATCTCCGGCGCCCAGCAGTTCCAGCCGACGGTCTTACCGTCAAACGTCGGATCTCCCGTTTTTATGAGGTCTTTATATTCGCCGTTTATGAGGATATCTTCGACGGTCCTGCTTCTGTAAAGCCTTACCTGTACGACTTCGGTGCGCAGACAGTAGTAATATCCGTCGTGATACACGACGAACGGATCCGGCGCGCTCTCGTTCGATACGGGATTTGTAAACGTTCTTCTCACGGGTTTTACCTCCTCGGTAATCACTTCCGTCTCAGTCTGCGGTGCTTGCGTTTCCACTGCCGTTACGGCTTCAGTTTCTGTTTTCTGCTCAGATACCGGAGACTGTGTATCCGCAGACGGTCTTTCAGCGCAGGATACCGTTAACAGCGCTGCCGCCGCAAGCGATGCGGCTAATAATCTTTTAAAAATGCTGCTCACTTTTTTGCCTCTTATTTTATGAAATCATAGTCAGGATCAGATTCCGAACCGTAAAAAGTACACGGATCGTTGCCGAAACTACTTGGCGTATAAGTATATATACCTTCCAAACAACCACTTGCTTTTATACTTGCAATCGGTCGCCGGACCGCTGTATAATACCGACTCACCCAAAATGCTTTTATGAATAACGGTAACGTTTCCTTTTGTCCCGAGACGGCAGATATCAATATAAATATCTTCTTCATCCGGATGCCAATGAGTTAATGAATCCTTAAATCTGCCGAAAATGATCTTATCTATACCTATATATTCATTGCCGATCGATACAATATATTTATCAAAAACACGCCATTCTATTTCGTCAGACAGCAGCACAAAGCTTCCCGCCAGATCAGGATTGCTCTTCATTTTATTGAAAAGTTCACTTAGCGCATTTCCCGGAATTTTCTCTCTTTTTCTCATTTTTGTTCTCTCACTTAGTTGAAAAGCCTCGCGTCAGCGAGGCTTTTCTGGAGCTAATGATGGGATTCGAACCCATGACCTGTTGATTACGAATCAACTGCTCTGCCAGCTGAGCCACATTAGCAAATACTTGACTTATTCGTTTTTTTGTGATATAATGTTCCGCGGAACGGTATGTATTATATCACCGAA
>JAEEJH010000004.1 GCA_016281775.1 Clostridiales bacterium
CCAGAGACGGCGAATGGCACTTCGTGGTCGTGGATCTTTCCAAACCGTTCCCGGAATCCATGGATTCTATCTGGGACGGCACGATAGCCCGTCTTGACCCGATGACCGGTTCCGTCAACGGCAAGTCCATAGACATCGCTTACATCGAATTCTATGCCTCCGAGTCCGAAGCTAATGCGGCGGCGACCGAAGGCGCTCCCGAACAGCCTGCCGGTCCTTCTACCCCCGCCGGCGAAGACCAGTGGCTCTGCGGCGATGAACCCGTTGTCGAAGCGGGACAGGTTACTACCGGTTGGTGGTTCAACCCTGTCGGCGAACCCGATGACAAATACCTTGAAGTAAACTTTACCGCTACGAGCTATTTCTCCGGCGTACACGGCTACTACTACTGCAGCAACCCCGACGCCAACCCCGACCTCGGTCTTGCATATGCTCATATGACCCTTCAGCTTATCAAAGACGGCGCTGTCGTAGCTGAAAAAGAAATGAGCCCCGTAGGCGACGCCTGGTATGACGTTGATTTCGGCAAGGCTTTCGGCCCCGGCGAATACTCGCTCAAATACACCTGCAAATCCGGTTCCGGCATTGCAAACAACTGCTGGTGCGTTATAGGCGCTGCCGTTAACGGCACCGTCGAACAGAACGTCACGGCTGCCGTTGACGGCAACACCGCAGGCGCATATCCGCCCGCTCTCATGCTTATCGGCGCCGAAGCTTCCAACCCCGGCTCCGGTGACGCTGCCGTCATCGCCATCGCGGCTGTCGGCTGCCTCGCTCTCGCAGGCGTTGTTGTTGCAAAGAAAGTAAGATAATTACTCGATAAACAAAAAAATTCCCGACCCGGTCGGGAATTTTTTATTTGTCATTCTTTGTGAAACGTTATATCTATCATCGCTTTGTCGTCTGCGTATTTGGCAAACGGCGCCCGGTCGTATTCTTCTGAAACGGATGCGATTATCGACGTCAGGCCGTAGTTTCCGAGCAGTTCAACGCTTTCGTGCGTGAGCGCGTCGGCAAGTCCGTCGGTCGAGAGTATGATCTTGTCGCCGTCTTCAAGCTCGAAATGAGAGACGACCGTGAAAGACGGGGCGAGAGGATCGCCGTTTATCACGCCGTAAGCGTGCTTTTTGCCGGGTTTGTTTACGTAATCGGCGTATAGTTCATCTTTTGAAAGCGACATTCTGCCGACCGCGGCGGTCTGCCTTTCGGCAAATACGTAACGGCACTTGCCGCGTATCAGTATGCCGATGCAGTCGCCTATATATGCAAAACACAGTTTGCCGTCAAAGATCAGAGCGGAGAGGGCTACGGTCGCCGGTTTGAAAAGTCCGGTCACGCCGGCGTTGAGTCTGGCCGCCTCGGCGTTGCCCTGTGAAAAAGCAAGGCGGAGCAGTTTTTCTACGTCGTCGGCACAGCGGCACGAGGGAAGCCCGTTAAGCACGTTTTTGCGTACCGTGTCGCAGAAAAGCTTCGTCAGATCATACGCCGCGCTTCCGCCTTCGCCGTTATATTCGCCGTGGGGCCGCGTAACGCCGTCGGCGACGGTGAAGAAGCCGTTTTCCGTATCGCATATAAGATAGTCTTCGTTCGGTTTCTTTATTCCGTCGAAAACTCTGTCGTTTTCAGCCGTATACGTGGCAGCGGCGATACTGCCGCCCGCGCCGGTCGCCGCGGTCTTCGGCGTATCGCGATCCGACGTGAAATAGTGCTTTATATCCGATACGAGCTTTCTCTCGTAGTCGTTTTCGGCGTGAGACAGAAAATGTATCGTGTCGTTGAAAAACGAGAGCAGCCGTTCGATGCGGTCGGGCGTAAGCGTCTTTTTGAAGAGAGGGTCGTAATCGTTGTTTCGGTAGGTGTCGTATATCAGTTTCGATACCATGTCGCCGTTTACGCTGATGAAAAAGTATTTTTTACGGTTCTGCCCTTTAGCGTCTCTGACGATCGAAAGCTCTTTATATATGCTGTCGCTTATGAGAGCTTCGGACGACATATAGAATATCACGACGGCGCAGTCGCTGTCGAGTATCGCTTCCTGCACGGAGCTTGTCCACTTGCTGCCCGATTTCACTATGCCGTCGAATTCCACGGCGACGTTTTTGCAGTAAAGCGCGTAAATGTCTTTCATCACGGTCCTGTAGTCTGCGCGCGAGTAACAGATGAAGGCGTATTTCTTGCCGCTGTGACCGGCGTGACACATTGGGCTGACGCACTTGTCAAACGACGGCGACGCGTCTATCGCCGCGTAAACCTTATCCGTGACGTTCGATGCGATCTTCGACTGATATTCCGATATTTTATCGGCAAAAGCGCGGTAAGTCTCGCGCTTATCGGCGATGTGCTCTTTTTTGATCGCTTCCGCGATCTCTCCGATCACTCCGTCGCAAAGTTCACACCGTTTGAACGTTTGGGATATTTCCGCCTCGGGCTCTTTTTCAAAAGCGATCATGCGGTAATATAAAAGCTGAGCCTTGAGAAAGTTGTTTTTCGCATATTCCGGATTCGCCTTTATGTTCTCGTTGATGCAGGCTATACCGTTGCAGCAGTCGTCTTCGCTTATGAACCCTTTGATATTATCGAGCGCCTCGCGGTGTTTGACTCCGTATTCGAGTATACGGCAGAGAGTCGAAACGTAAGAGGCGTTTACGCCGTAAGTCGATTCGGCAAAAAATACGCTGTGAAGCAGATGCAGAGCTTTTTTGTCGCACTCAAGCGCCGTCTCCCACGACTGCAGATCGTTTTTTCTGCGTTTGAGATAACGCGATTTAAGCTCAAGAATCAGCGGGTAATCCTCTTCGGGAAAACGGTCGCCGTATTCCGTCACCACCGTTTCGAGCCCGTCGATATTGTTGTCTCTTTTAAGGTATATCGTAAAAAGGTACAGACACGCGAAAGCCGCGTCGGTATCGCCCTCCTCCAAGAGCTGATTCATGCACCGCAGAAGATCTCTGCCTTTTATACTCTGTTCCGTCTCGAAAAAACGCGTCAGTCCGAGATCGAATTCGTAAGAATAAGTCTCGACTCTGCGTACGAGTTCTTTAAGATACGTTTTCAATTCTTCGTTTGTCATAACACCCTCCGCTCGACCTTCTTTGATGATTTTATCATAATTTCTCCGTTTTGTCAAGGCTTCGGCGGTTTATGAACGAAACCGTTTGATCGCCCGCTCCCGCGCTCGCATTCAAACGCGGAAGAGAAAAGAAAAAGCCTTCCTTTGAAGGGAAGGCGAGCTTTAACGGCAATGGAGAACGTCAATCTTTTTCGTCCGGCAGATAGTACGTCTGTTTGGGTCCGGTATCGTTTACGATAACGGGTTTTCCTTTATATCTGAATATAAGTATGAACGCGCCGTAAAGATCTCCGACGCAGCCGGCTAAATGCGCGGCAAACAGCCACGAAACGATAAGAAATACCGTCGGATCTTTTATAAAAAGCAACGGAATGCCGAAAATCGCGGTAAATACGGTAAAAGGCGCAAGGACCGCGACGAGCGCGGCTTTTTTCTTTACGTAAAGCGACGGAACGCCGCAGAACGCGACAGTCAGCGAAACGCCGAACGTCAGCTTTTCTTTCGTGTAGATCTTATACGCCGCCCCGTGCGTGAGCTCGTGCAGTATCACGTATGCGATATAAACCGCGAAGAAGATCAGAACGGGTATCAACAATCCGCGGCTCAAACCGATCAGTCCCATCGATTTTGCCGTGAAATAAAAGGCCGTCATCAGACCTATACCGATCACCGTGGCGACGATATTCAGTATTAATATGGTCTTTTTATTTTGCGCGTCGATCGTATAGTCTTCTTTATAGCCGTCGGGCAATTCTGAAAAAAAGTGCTTGTGTTCCATAAGACCTCCTTTTCCTGTATTACGGATTATACCACGTTTGCCGCGTTATGTCAAGCGGTATATCGCCGATACCGCTCTTTTTTTTGGTCTGCTTGATAACGCGCTGATACGGTAAGACGAATCGCGCCGGTCAGACGAAGGTTCAAACCGCTTCTCCCCGTGATCCTGCTTTTTTCGAGGGTTCACGGAGGCGGTGTGCCCGCCCGCGGAATTTTATAAACGGTTTCGGTGAAGTAAACCGTTGCGCGCTTCGCGCTTGGGGAGCCCACCCCTCAACACCCCCCAAACCCCCCTCTTACCCCTCCGCTCAAGTCTTTTCACAGACTTGAGGGGGCGCGAGCCGTTTATTTCAGGCGATCACGCGCGGCGCCGCGGGTGAAATTCTTTTTTTGGGGGAGCCCACCCCTCAACACCCACAAACCCCCTCTTACCCCTCCCTCAGAAGTATCTGAGGGGGCGCGAGCCGTTTATTTGCGGCGATCACGCGCGGCGCCGCGGGTGAAATTCTTTTTTTGGGGGAGCCCACCCC
>JAEEJH010000005.1 GCA_016281775.1 Clostridiales bacterium
GCTTTAACAGATTCGATACGCATTGAAAAATCAGCCGAAAGGTATGGTTTGCGTCTTTACACGGTTATTGATTATAACGACATTATTAACTCAGTGAATAAATACAACATCAAATCCCGATTAGCAGATAACCCTACACGGTATTTATGCAATGACGCATATTGGCAATTGCTTAATAAGTTTTCAGGTCGGGTTTTGCTTATTCACATTCCGACTGTTAAGTATTTTGGCGACGATTTGCTGTGCAGATTGCAAAAAGCATTTTCCTGCCTGTGAAAGAGAATAACCCACTATGACACTTTCTCTGATTGAAAGATGTCAAAGTGGGTTAGTTTCTTCTTTACGTAGCCTCTCCCTACGGCAGCTTTTTTTATGCGTTTTGAGCACGGATCTTCATATAACGTATGCGCGTACCGGTCGTTCACGGGGTGCCCCGCCCCTCCAAGCCCCCCGTACCCCCGCCTCCCCGTTTTCCCCCGATTTCATCGAGGGGGCGCGGGAAACGTGTTCCACGACGGTTTGAGGCCGGTTATCAAGACGTTCCGTTCACGGGGTGCCCCGCCCCTCCAAAGCCCCCCGTACCCCCCGCCTCCCCGTTTTTCCCCGATTTCATCGAGGGGGCGCGGGAAACGTGTTCCACGACGGCTTACGGTCGTTTGTCAAGGCGCTTGGGATGCCTGTATATAAGCGACGCCATCGCTTTTCCGTTCCACGGGATCAGCGGATAAAGATAACTCTTGCCGCCGACGGTTTTGTTTGTGCAGATCAAAACGAAAAACAGTAAAAGTCCGGCGGCGAAACCCCATACCTTGAAAAGCCCCGTCAAAAACAGCAGCATCAGCCGCAGCAGCTTGAACGAATAGCCGAGCTCGTACGACGGCTGAGAGAAGTTCGCTATCGCTACGAAAGCCATATAGAATATCGTATCCGGTACGAACCATCCGACGCGCACGGCGAAATCGCCGAGTATCAGCCCGCCGATTATCGAAAAACTGCCGGAGAGCATCGACGGCGTGTTAAGCGCCGCGAGTTTCAGACCGTCAACCGCGAATTCGAGCAAAAACAGCTGGAATATCACCGGCATCACCGGTTCTTCGCTCAGTTTGATGAAAGCAAGCCACGGCGGTATCGCTTCGGGATAACTGATCAGCAGATACCACAAAGGCGACAGTATGAACGTGAGAAAAAACACCGTGCATCTTATGAAACGCAGATAAGTGCCGATCACGGGCGGCAGGTAAAAATCGTCCGCCTCCTGTATGAAATCGAATATAGACGACGGAAGTATCATAGCCGCGGGCGACGTGTCCGTCAGCACAACCACCTTGCCCTCGAGCAAATGCGCGGCGCAGCAGTCGGGGCGCTCCGTGAAACGAATCTTCGGAAACGGGTTGAACCACAGCCTCGGCGTTATACATTCGGCGAGGCTTTGCGCGCCCATTACGAGCGCGTCAACTTTCAGGCTTGATATCTTTTTCTCAAGCTGTAAAACGTAGTTTTGATCGGCTAAACCGTCGACGTAACATACGATAACGTCGGTCTTCGACGACTCGCCGACGTGAAAATGCGACATCGTCAGCGCCGGATCGCGCAGATGACGGCGTATCAGCGCGGTATTCATCACGAGCGTTTCGACAAAACCGACGCGCGAGCCGCGCAGTACCTTGTCGTTTTCGGGCTCGGCAAGCGACCGTTTCGGGTACGAGCGGCAGTCGATCCCGAGAGCTCCTTCGATACCGTCGGCAAACATCACCGGAATGCCGGACAGGACCGCCGTGACGGCGTTTTCATACGAGCTGATCAGCGACGTCTCGGCAAACGAAACGATCGCGTCTGAAAAGCTCTTCAGCCCGTTAAACGAAGACGGGCTGAATTCGGTCAGCCTCATAAAGGTATCCATGACCTTCTGAAGCGTATCGTCCTTTACGAGGCCGTCGACGAAATAGACGGAACAGCGTTTGCCGCAGACGGTTATATCACGGCGGCATACGTCGAAGCTTTCGTCGATGCGGAGCAGTTTATCCATATCCGCGGTGTTTTCGTCAATATTCTTTTTTATAATATCACCCCGGCTCATTATTGACCGCCGGGAGCGATATTAACGCCGATCGCCTTTTATTTCCGAATAAATATCCGAAAGTATCTTTATGTGATGCTCTTCGTCCTTGATGATCCGCTCTATCACCGCGTTTACGGATGCGTCGTCACAGTAGTTCATAAACGCCGTGTAGTCGGCGACCGCGCGCTTTTCGCCTTTTATATCGTCTGCTATTATCTTGTCGAGCCTCGTCGCGCTTTCGGCGTACGATCCGTTCCAGTAGTAGAGCCGCCTTCTGTCCGTCTCGGCGATGAGCGGATCGCCCCCGAGTGAAACTATCAGTTTACCGAGCAGCTCAAAATGCTTCATCTCCGTTATCGACAGACATTCGAGCGTGTCGGCGATATAAGAATACTTATCTTTCAGTATCAGGTGTTGATAAACGTATCCGGTCAGCGCGGAAAGTTCGCCGTACCGCCCGGCGTAAAGCGCCGAGAGCCGCTCGGAAAGCGCCGGATCTTCTTTTTCTGCCGCCGCTTCGGGATAAGGCAGATCGAGTCTGCAGTTTGTGTCTTTCATAAAGATCTCCTTTCGGTCGTTCGTTAATAATACGGTATAGTTTATGATAATATTATTCTGTTCGCCACAAAACAAGAAAATTTACAAGTTATACATTGAAACGCGCAGACGCACGTAATATAATAGCAATAATAAATAGGATTTTTCACAAAGGAGAACCGAAATGATAGAAAAAGTCAAAAAACTCATAGGCGAAGAGCTTCATATAGATCCCGCCGATATCGCAGACAACGCCGATATCATAGAGGACCTCGGCGCCGATTCGCTGTCCGTCGTAACGATCCTTATGAATGCCGAAGACGAATACGGCATCACGATACCCGACGAGATAACCGTGACGCTCAGAACACCCAAAGCTATCGCTGATTACCTGGAAAACAGATAAATATAAAGTAAAAGGGCATAAGGGGCGCACAGCGAGACCTTATAAAACCTGCTGCAAAACAGCGGGTTTTTTTCAAAAGATGCCCGGAGATGAAATAAATGGCTGACGGCAAATACAAAAAACTGCTCAAAAACTCTTCGATACTCGGCGCGGGCGCGTTTCTTTCCAAAGCGATAGTATTCCTGCTTCTGCCGCTGTACTCGTCCGTCATGTCGGACGCGGAATACGGCATAGCCGACCTCGTGGCGCAGTCGTCGAACTTACTTTTCCCTATAGTTACCCTGGGGATCTGTCAGGGCGTTTTCCGTTTTGCCTTCGGCAGAAAAAAAGATCAGTCCGCCGTGTTCACGACCGGGCTCGTCATGCTTTTCGCGGGCATGGTCTTCTTTACGCTGATATCGCCGCTTTTATCTCAGATATCCAAGATCACCGATTACGTTCTGCTGCTCGGTATGTACGTTTTCATGTACGCGCTGAACACGCTGTGCGGCAGTTTCATCAGAGGTCAGGGCAGGGTCAAGGCGTTCGCTTTCCGCGGCGTGATATGTACGGTTTTCACGGTCTTATTCAACCTGTTCTTCTTACTCGTTTTAAAGCTCGGCGTGGTCGGATATCTGCTCGCCAATATATGCGCCGATTTCGTGACGGTGCTGTATATGTTCTGGTCGTGCGATCTGCTTGACAGCATAGAGCTCAAAAAGATGAGCAAAGCCCTCACGCTCGAGATGCTGAAATTTTCAGTACCGCTTATACCTACGACGATCTGCTGGTGGATAGTCAATATGTCCGACAGATTCATGATAACGTATATGGTAAGCGACGGGGCGAACGGTATCTACGCAATGGCGTACAAGGTACCTAACCTTATGATAGTCGTAACGGGCATTTTCGTCGACGCGTGGCAGATGTCGCTCGTCAATGAAGAGAACAACGGCAGAAAGTGGGGCGCGTTCTTCACGCATATATTCGACGGTTTCAAATCCGTCATGTTCGTCGGTTCGACTCTTATCGTGCTCTGCGCGCGTCTCATCGCCGCGATACTTTACAGAAACGAGTTCTACGAAGCGTGGCGCTATATGCCGTTTCTCGTTCTCGCCTGCGCGTTCGAGGGCATGGTGTCGTTCGTGGCGGTCATTTACATAGTCAAGAAAAAGAGCGTCAATTCGCTGATCTGCGCCGGCATAGGCGCCGCGGTAAACCTGATACTCAATTTCATACTTATAAAAACGATGGGCGCGATGGGCGCGGCGATAGCCACGATGGTAAGCTATATCGCCGTGTTCTTCGTCACTACGTATATTTCGAGAGAGCTTGTTCAGTACAGGGTCAAACTCCCGCTTCTCGCTCTCAACTGCGGGCTCGTGCTTCTGCAGTCGATCCTCACGGTGCTTGAAGTAAAATACTATCTGATCTTTTCCGCGGTCATTGCGGCGGCGGTCATAGTGATCAACTTCAAGAGCGTTTACGGTACGGTCAGAGATCTGCTTGCCCGCCGCGGCAAAGCCCGGCAGATAAGCGATGAAAATAAAACGGAGGCAGCCGAAAATGAGTAATATAGCCGCCATAATGTACGATTTCGATAAAACGCTTTCGCCGAAAGATATGCAGGATTACGCGTTTTCTTCGAAGATCGGTATGCCCGCGGAGGAATTCTGGGGCAGATGTAACGAACTGATGCACGCAAACAATATGGACTCGATACTCGCCTACATGTATTATATGGTGAAGCTCGCGAGAGAGATCGGCTGGAAGCTTACGAGAGACGAATTCCGAATCTCCGGCAGAAACGTCAAGCTGTTCCCGGGCGTCGAAGAATGGTTTTCGCGCATCAACGAATACGGCAAAAGCATCGGCCTCGAGGTCGAGCATTACGTGATCTCGTCCGGCGTCAAGGAGATAATCGAAGGCACGCCGATAGCCAAAGAATTCCGCGGGATCTTCGCGGCGGAATTCCTTTACGACGAAAACGGCGAGGCGATATGGCCCGCCATGGCTGTAAACTATACGTCGAAAACGCAGTTCATCTATCGCATAAACAAAGACGTGCTCGACGTGACCGATTCGAGAAAGCTCAACGAATCGACCCCCGAAGAGAACAAACGGATCCCGTTTTCGAATATGATCTATTTGGGCGACGGTCTTACCGACGTGCCGTGCATGAAGCTCGTAAAGACGAGCGGCGGCCACAGCGTAGCCGTTTATCAGAAAGAAGGCGGCGAGGCGGAAAAACTGCTTTTGCAGGGCAGAGCCGGTTATATAGCGCCCGCCGATTTCAGAGAGGGGCAGAGGCTCGATACGACGATCAAAGCGATACTGAACGTCATAGCCGCCGGCAGCGTCGCCACCTCGATATACGTTGAAGACAAAGGTACGGCGCAGAAACGGCTGTCGAAAAGAGAGGAGAACAAGGTATGAAAGCTCTTAAGATCGCCGCTCTGATACTCGCGCTCGTTACCGTGTTCGCCGCCGCGTGCTTCGCGTCGGCTGAGCAGACGGACAAACCGACCTATGAAGAATACAAACTGCTCGGAGGTAAAATGATGATAGCGTACTGCGACGGCAAAGCCTATGCTTTCTACGGGCTCGGCAAATTCGATCTCGAAAAGCCGTTTTTCCACGGCGACGAACCCGATTACACCGTTTTTACAAAGTACTATAATTTCGATATTGAAAAAATAAAAGCGAATTCGGTCGGGTATTACGACGAAGCGACCGGCATAACGCTCTACGGCAAAAAGAGCGACGAGCACTCAGCCGAGACGTGCAGTATGTACGCCGCGCGTTTCGCTCTTTATGAAGACGTCGTTTACGGCTCCGACAAATACGATTTTTCGGATTTCGCCGGTACGGTCCCCGCTTCGTACGTCTCCGCACCTTACGAAGACAGACTCGTGGGGCTTGCGTATTCGACGTGGATGTATAAAGGCAACCCGTATCCGAACTGCTGGGAGACGCCGTATATCGGCAAATACACATCGCTCGACAGTCCCGACACGCTCCGCGCTCACGCGGAGCTTATGTACGACGCCGGCGTCGACTTCATATTCGTCGACTGGTCGAACAACGTCGATTACGATTTTTACAATAAGAAAGACTACCGCAACGGAGTGAGACGAAACGACTTCGAAACGATAGAATCCGCCACGACTCAGATATTTGAGAGCTGGTCGAAGATAGAGAACTCGCCGAATATCGCCGTATTCATCGGCTGCCCTGGCGATTCCGGCGCGGTGAAAGACGGGCGGCTTCAGAAAAAAGCCGATCAGGTATACCGCGAGTACCTTGAAAACGAAGAATTCGCAAAGAAATATCAGCTCTTCGACGGCAAGCCTCTGCTTCTCGTCTATCTCGGCACTCCGGCGTTTACCGGCGGCAGTAACCCGATGAAGACGTGGAACGACGAGAGATTTACAGTCAGATTCGTCACCGGTTATATCGGTCAGCAGGGACTTTACAGCACAAAGACGCGCGCCGGCAGATACGCGATATGGAGCTGGGAGGAGAGAGAACAGCAGGTCTACGCCGTAAACGGCAATAATATAGAATGCATGACGGTACATTCCGCGTACAGATCGCAGAGCGAACCGGGCGAGGCGGACTATATACCTTCGGCGGGCAGAGAGTGGGGCATGACGTTTCTGAGATCCTGGGCGAGAGCCAAAGAATTCGGACCTCAGGTCGTGCTCCTGACGACGTGGAACGAGTATTCAAAGGGCGAACAGCCGACCTCCGAGATAAACAAAGACCTTGAACCGACCGTACAGAGCGGCACGTTCTACTACGATATAATGAAAGAACAGATCAAACTGTTCAAAAATACGGGCGCGGAACAGACGCCCGAGCAGACGGAGCAGGTGACCGAAGCACCGACCGAACCGGTCACCGAAGCGAAGACCGAACCGAAGACCGAAAAAACGACCGAAAAAACGCCCGTATCTACCGAAAAAATGGAAAAAGAAGACGAGGGCGTCATAAACTTAGGCCTTCTGATCGGTATAGCCGCCGCTGCCGCCGCAATATCGGCGCTCGCAACGGTCCTGATACTCAGAAAACGCAGAAAGAATAAATAACAAGCGAAAGGAAAAACGATATGCCTACATTCATCAACGAACCGTCACATACTTTCAATGAATATCTGCTGATCCCGGGCTACTCTTCGTCAGAGTGCGTACCGGCGAACGTCAGCCTCAAAACTCCGCTCGTAAAGTACAAAGCAGGCGAGCAGCCGAAAATAACGATGAATATCCCGATGGTATCCGCAATAATGCAGTCCGTATCCGACGACAGAATGGCTGTCGCTCTCGCCACCGAAGGCGGCGTATCGTTCATATACGGCTCGCAGACCGTTGAAAACGAGGCGGCGATGGTCAAACGCGCAAAGACCTACAAAGCGGGTTTTGTAAAAAGCGATTCGAACCTCAAGCCGGACGCCACGTTATCCGACGTTATCGAGCTCACGCACAAAACGGGGCACTCGACGATAGCGATAACCGACGACGGCACCTCAGACGGCGTGCTTCTCGGCATAGTTACCGGCAGAGATTACCGCCCGAGCCGCATGGCGCCGGATCTTCAGGTGAAGGAATTCATGACGCCGTTTTCCAAACTCATCTGGGCGCCCGAAGGCACTACGCTCAAAGTCGCCAACGACATAATCTGGGATCACAAGATCAATCAGCTCCCGATAGTCAGCGAAGACGGCAAGCTGCGCTATCTCGTTTTCCGCAAAGACTACGATTCGCATAAGCAGAACCCGAACGAACTGCTCGACGAATACAAGCGTTACGTGGTCGGCGCCGGTATCAACACGCGCGACTATAAAGAGAGAGTCCCGGCGCTGCTGCAAGCGGGCGCGGACGTGCTCTGCATCGATTCGTCCGAAGGCTTCTCCGAATGGCAGAAGCTTACGCTTGAATGGATCCGTGAAAATTACGGCGATTCCGTAAAGGTCGGCGCGGGCAACGTCGTCGACGCGGAGGGTTTCAGATTCTTAGCCGAATGCGGCGCCGATTTCGTAAAGGTCGGCATAGGCGGCGGCTCGATCTGCATAACGAGAGAGACTAAAGGCATAGGCAGAGGTCAGGCGACCGCTCTGATCGACGTTTGCCGCGAGAGAAACAAATATTTCGAAGAAACCGGCATATACGTCCCCGTCTGCTCCGACGGCGGCATAGTGTTCGACCACCATATCACGCTCGCGCTCGCGATGGGCGCCGATTTCGTGATGCTCGGCAGATATTTCGCGCGTTTCGACGAAAGCCCGTCGAACAAAGTAAACCTTAACGGCACCTATTACAAAGAATACTGGGGCGAGGGCTCGGCGAGAGCGAGAAACTGGCAGAGATACGATTTAGGCGGCGACAAAAAGCTTTCGTTTGAAGAAGGCGTGGACTCTTACGTACCTTACGCCGGCAGTCTTAAAGACAACGTCGCGATGTCGCTTTCGAAGGTCAGATCGACCATGTGCAACTGCGGCGCGCTCACCATACCGGAGCTGCAGAAGAAAGCAAAGCTCACGCTCGTTTCCGCAACGAGCATAGTCGAAGGCGGCGCGCACGACGTGATTCAGAAAGAAAAGACCGCTCCGATCAAATAATAAATAATATGAAGAAAACAATTTCACTTCTGCTTTTACTTGTTTTACTGCTCGCTTTTGCGTCGTGTTCCGGTAAAAACAAGCTCTACGTTGTCGAACTTCCGCTGACGCCGGCGTCTGAAAACAGGTTTGCAGGGATAGAGATCGACGGATTCGATTATGAACGCATAACAGACGACAGCGTTCAGAAAACGCGGCAGGTCACAGTCGACGGTCTTGAATATACGTGCGTGTATCAGTATACCGAGATTTCTCCGTATTACAAATGCAGCTGTGACGTTTACCGAGCTGAAGGCAATAACGGCTTTGTGTGCAATATCAAACTGAACAAGGAAACGGGCGGCGTCGTTATGTATTCGTACGGATTTGAAAACGGCTACGTAACGAAAAAAGGCGATAAATCTTACGAAGACTGCAAAAAGATCGCCGAAGAGACCGCAAAAAGAAATACCGGTACGCGGGATCTCGTTTTCGTCGAAAAAGGTGCGGACAAAGAGCCGAAAAATGATGAAAAGCACGGCGACGTTTACGAATTTACGTTTGTAAGGATGATCGGCGGATTCAAGACCAATATCGAAATAAAGGTCGGCGTCAATACCGACGGCTGGGCGTACAGCTGCGATAAGGGCGCAAATCCGTCGTATAACGGGCTTCTGATCGATAAAGGTTTTATGAAAAAAGCGGAACCGGCAGACGATAAAATCATAGACAGAAAGATCAGATCGCTTTACCGCAGCGACGACGTCGCGTGGGAGCAGACGGACAGCTGCTTTGCAAAACTCAAAGACGAATCGCTTTGCGTTATATACGATATAACCGTCACCCCGAAAGACAGAGGTCCCGAAACGGTAAAGCTGTTAAGATTCGTCGAAAATTGAGAGTAAATAAAAATAAGTTACATATTTGTATTGACAGATAAAGTTTTTTGTGGTATCATTTATACAGTTGATAAGCGCTTTTTGCTACTGACGGATAAGCGGGTCACCGCATGGGAACAAAAAGCATGAGAGCCGACCGTCTGGGCACACCTGATCGCAAGTCAAGTGTGCCCTTATGTTTTATAAAAACGGAGAATGATATGAACTTTTTTGAAGAACTGAAAAATTTCGACCCCGAAGTAGCCGCCGGATGCGAAGCGGAGCTTCAGAGGCAGAGAAACAATATCGAACTTATCGCAAGCGAGAATATCGTATCGAAAGCCGTGCTTCTCGCCGCGGGCGGCGTGCTGACGAACAAATACGCCGAGGGCTACCCCGGCAAACGCTATTACGGCGGCTGTCAGTGCGTAGATATCGTCGAAGAGATCGCGAGAAAACGCGCCTGCGAGCTGTTCGGCGCGGAGCACGCTAACGTTCAGCCGCACTGCGGCGCGAGCGCAAACCTCGCAGCATTCTTCGCGCTGCTGCAGCCGGGCGATACCGTTCTCGGCATGAATCTGCAGCAGGGCGGTCACCTCTCTCACGGCTCGCCCGTCAATATCTCTGGCAAGTATTTCAATATCGTGCCTTACGGCGTAGATCCCGTTACCGAGACGATCGACTACGACGAGACCGAGCGCATCGCTCTGCAGTGCAAGCCGAAGATGATAATAGCCGGCGCGAGCGCGTATTCCCGCCTGATCGACTTCAAACGCTTCCGCGAAATTGCGGACAAGGTCGGCGCGTACCTCATGGTCGATATGGCGCATATCGCGGGGCTCGTCGCCGCGGGCGTCCATCCGTCGCCCGTACCTTACGCGCACGTCGTCACCACTACAACGCATAAAACTCTGCGCGGTCCGCGCGGCGGTATGATACTCTGCAAAGAAGAGTTAGCCAAAGCGATAGACAAGGCGATATTCCCCGGCACTCAGGGCGGCCCGCTCATGCACATAATCGCCGCAAAAGCCGTCGCGCTCGGCGAAGCGATGACAGACGGATTCAAAGCCTACGGCGCGCAGATAGTCAAAAACGCGAAAGTCCTCTGCGGCGCGCTGCAAAAACGCGGCGTCGATATCGTTTCCGGCGGTACGGACAACCATCTTATGACCTTAAAACTCATAAACTGCGGCGTCACGGGCAAGGACCTTGAAAAACGACTCGACGACGTCAATATCACCGCGAACAAAAACACGATCCCGAACGATCCGCAAAGCCCGTTCATAACGAGCGGCCTGCGTATCGGCACGCCCGCGGTTACGACGCGCGGCTTCAAAGAGGCGGAAATGGAACTCGTCGCCGGCTGGATAGCCGACATGATCAAAGACCCCGACAAAAACAAAGACCGCGTCAAAGCCGAAGTAAAAGAACTCTGTGAAAAATATCCGATATATTAAGGAGAGAAGATAATGGCTTATTTATCCGATATCGAAATCGCTCAACAGTGCCAACCGAAGCCGATATACGAAATAGCGGCGAAACTCGGCATTGACGAAAAATTCGTCGAGCCGTACGGCAAATACAAGGCGAAACTCGACTTTTCGCTTTACGACGAATGCAAAAAAGAAAACGGCAAGCTGATCTTAGTCACGGCGATAACGCCCACGCCCGCCGGCGAAGGCAAGACCACCACGACGATAGGCTTATCCGACGGTCTTGCAAGACTCGGCAAAAAGGTCACTGTCGCGCTCCGCGAACCGTCGCTCGGTCCGGTTTTCGGCATCAAAGGCGGCGCCGCCGGCGGCGGTTACGCCCAGGTCGTGCCGATGGAGGATATAAATCTGCATTTTACGGGCGATTTTCACGCGATAGGCGCGGCGAACAACCTGCTCGCCGCGATGCTCGACAACCATATACAGCAGGGCAACGCTCTCGGCATAGACGTAAAAAAGATCACGTGGAAGCGCTGCGTCGATATGAACGACAGACAGCTCCGATTCATCGTCGACGGTCTCGGCGGCAGAACGAACGGCGTGCCGCGCGAAGACGGTTTCGATATAACCGTCGCTTCGGAGATAATGGCGGTATTCTGCCTCTCCGACTCGATATCCGATCTCAAGAGACGCCTCTCGAATATAATCGTCGGTTATACCTACGACGACAAGCCCGTCACCGCGGGCGACCTCAAAGCCGTGGGAGCCATGGCTGCGCTTCTTAAAGACGCGCTCAAGCCGAACCTCGTGCAGACGCTCGAGGGCACTCCCGCGTTCGTCCACGGCGGGCCGTTTGCGAATATTGCGCACGGCTGTAACTCCGTAATGGCGACAAAACTCGCGCTGAAACTCGGCGATTACACCGTGACGGAAGCCGGATTCGGCGCCGATCTCGGCGCTGAAAAGTTCCTTGACATCAAATGCCGCGCCGCCGGACTAACGCCCGACGCGGTAGTAATAGTAGCGACGGTCAGAGCTCTCAAAATGCACGGCGGTCTGCCGAAAACAGAACTCGGCAAAGAAGACCTCGCCGCGCTTGAAAAAGGCATCCCGAACCTGCTCCGCCACGTTTCGAATATCAAAAACGTTTATAAACTCCCCTGCGTCGTAGCGGTCAACAGATTCCCGACCGATACGGATAAAGAAATAGAATTTATAATTGATAAATGTAAAGAACTCGGCGTAAACGTAAGGCTCTCCACCGTCTGGGCTGAAGGCGGTAAGGGCGGCGTTGAGCTTGCAGAAGAGGTGATACGCCTCTGCGATATAAAAGAAAAGAACTTCGAATTTTCTTACAGCCTCGATATGAGCATAGAAGATAAGATAAACGCGATAGCAACGCGCATCTACGGCGGGTCGGGCGCGAATATACTGCCCGCCGCTAAAAAGCAGATCGATCAGCTCACCGCGCTCGGTTTTGACAAACTGCCCGTATGCGTGGCTAAAACGCAGTACAGCTTTTCCGACGATCCGACAAAGCTCGGCGCTCCCGAAAACTTCAATATCACGGTCAAAAACGTCAAAGTTTCCGCCGGAGCCGGATTTATCGTCGTTCTTACGGGAGACATTATGACAATGCCCGGACTTCCGAAAGTACCTGCGGCTGAAAAAATAGACGTCGACGAAAACGGCAAAATAAGCGGGTTATTCTGATATATGAAAACAATAGACGTATACGAAAGATATTTTGAGGCGGATCTGACTTATAACGGCGTAAAACGCCGCGCCGCCGACGTCAAACTCACTGCCGAGTCCGACCGCGGTATGATCAAATACGAGGTCTCGGTCAGCTTCTTCCCGCACGAAGAGCCGGAAGATTTCCGCATATCGTACGACGCGTATTTTTCAAAGATACTGTACGAAGGCAAAGGCAGACGCTCGAAGAAAAAAGAAGAGGAATATATGAAGATCCTCTTTGAAAAAGCCGACGCGCTCGCAGAGGAGCAGGGCGGCAGGATCTTTTGGGACAAGCCGCTGATCGAAGAGAGAAGAGGATAAATCCAA
>JAEEJH010000065.1 GCA_016281775.1 Clostridiales bacterium
GGACCGGTCTATCACCGCATCCTGGGGATACACGATCTCTCCGCTGCGAAGATACAGATTTATGTAGTCTATCGCTCCCCGGCTGCTGTTGTTGCCGACGGCGTGAACGTAACTGTCCTTAATTACAAGGTCGCCGTAGTGGAGGCCTGTTTGGCTTCCGATACCGTGCCTGTCAGCGTATATATCTACTATGGCGCGGTCTATAGTCAGCGTTCTGGGAGGGTTTGCGCCGGTGACAACGGTTATACCGTTTCCGCCTCTTAATGACAGCTTGCCCGGACCGGTTATCTTCATATCCGTGTTCGTTTTTATAACGGGATCTCCGGACGTACACCTAAGCGTGCTGTCCTTCGCAACAAAGACGGTCAGATCGTCGGCGCTCCTGTTGTTTATTATCGTTTCATTTGTCTTGTAATCTCCTTTTACCGTCAGAACGTTAGTGTCGGGATTGTATGAAAAGACGCCGTTATTTAAAATATCGTTTTTATTGCGTATTGTCGCGTATTTGCCGCCAACAAGAAAGTCGTACGCTTTTTCTATGGTAACGTTATGGGCGGTGTGATAGTGATCGGAGCCGAGAATAAAACCGTGATCTCTTATTGCGCCGGCCGGCTCGGTTATCGTACAGTCGCCTAAATCGATATTGCCGCAATATGTGAACGAACCTGCGCGGATAAAACTGTTATTTATTTTAACGCCGCCTAAATAAGTCACTCCGGTCGTTTCGATCATTGCATCCTCTATCGTCAGCACCTGCGTCGTGTTTCTGCCGGCAATATCTGCATTGACTTGAAGCAATCCGGGACCCGTTATCTTGAGACTTTCGCCTAAAAAAATACCCACATAATCGTCGTTGCCGATCCTGAACTTCACGTCGTTTGCAACGTAGACCGTAAGTCCAGAAATATAATTTTTTATAGCGCTCGTTTCCGCAGTTCCGGTATCGCAGTCGCCTTTGACGGTCAGCGTTTTCGTATCGGGATCGAACGAGAACGCTCCGTCGCCTAAAACGTCGGTTCTGTTTGAACTCGTCACCTTGACGCCGGCGACGTAAAGCTCGTATTCCGTGACCGCCAGCGCGGGCAGAGACGGCAAAAGTCCGGTCAGTATCGCCGCAATAAGTATAACGCATAAAAGCTTCGTTTTTTTCATGGTCTTCTCCTTTATCGGAAATTTACGGTCATGATCTTTTTTTATATTGTATCATATATTTTTGCGTTTTGCAACCAGCAGGGAGCATTATTATTCATTAAATCACAAAAAATTTCCGCGCAAGCCTTTGTGACGGCTTACGCGGAAAACCGTTATTCGCTGTTTTACGGCTGAGGACCGAGGGGATGATCGGACAATCCCGTCTCGTCGTCGTATCCGGCGAGATACTTGCGCAGACGTATCAGGTCTCTGCCGTCGACGACTCCGTCGCCGTTGCAGTCGGCTTCGGGAGGCGGCTCGGGTGAAGACGGATCGTCAGGATCGTACGCCATAAGGAGCTTGCGGAGCCTTATCAGGTCTCTGCCGTCGACTTTTCCGTCGCCGGTCGCGTCTCCGCAGACGAAAGAAGGTGCCGTTTCGACCGTATCGGTATATTCCGCGCCCTGATATACGGCCGTCGCGGTATATACCGTCTTATCGCCGAGCGTCTCCGAGGTGATCTGCGCGTTCACTCTGAAGTTCTCGTCACAGCGGCGGCAGCAGAGTTTCACCCTTGCGCTTGAATGATCCGCAGCCCATTTCCATTCGACGACGTAACAGTCGTGACCGAGGGGCGGGATCTCAATATCTTTGGGCTTCACTTCATTCTCTCCCGCGTCATCACTGAACAACGCGCCGCATACCGTGCAGTACCAGTATTCGCACCAGCCGGGATACTCGCAGTCCGGATCGACCGCTTCGCATACGGCTATATCGTGTACGTGCGGTTCTCCGGTACCGGTGACCGTGAGGTCGACAGGCATATCTTCACAGCTCCATACGCCGTACCGCGCCGTGCCGTCTTCCCACGGGTCGGCGGTATCTTCCCACGGTTCGCCGTTGAGTTCGCCCGTGATCTTCCATTCGGTGATATCGAGGCCGAGGCTCCAGTCGGGCAGTATGCAGAAATCCGTGTAATCATCGACGCGCAGATCCGTAACGTTCATACCGTACATACCGGAATATATAAATCCGTTCGTTATGTGTACGTTATGGTAATTGTCGGGTGGCGTCTCCGTCGCGCCCCATTTAGCGACTATCTGAACGTGCGACGCCGGCATCGTGAATACGAGCGTCGGATCGGTGCCGATAAGTATTTCTTCCGCGCCGCCTTTTTCCGGCTCATCCGCCGGGCGTATCGCTCTTACTGCCGTGCCGGGCTTTACGGATTCGTAAGGATCGCCGCTTTCAACGTACTGATACCAGCCGTAGAAATACGTATAATCTTCCCAGCCTTCGGTCGTGATCGTTATCACGTCGCCGGCCTTGAACTCGCCGCCGTAAAATTCCTCGCCGTCGCGGTATACCTCGCCGTTTTCGCCGTATACCGACAGATAATACGGCTGCTCAACGTAGACGGCGATGAATTCGGTGTCGCCTGTTATGATCAGGCATTCATGGTATCTGTAATACACCCATTCCGGTTCCGCGATCTCGTCGCCGTCTACGACGACTTTCCAGTGATCGAACACCATGCCGTCGGGTATGAGGTCGTAATCTTCAACGGGGCAGACGTAAGAGTCCGCAGGGACCACGCCTTCCGATTCGCAGTAATACACGTTCGATTCGGTCACGATCTGATACGTGCCGCCTTCGACTTTGACCGTGTAGTCGCCCTGTATGTCCACGTGATGATCGACGCATCTGATAAAGGTCGCGCCGATCAGCGGATCTTCGTAGGTGTTGATATTGATATCGGGGTCGAGGCTCAGAAGCTCCCAACGCTGATTTTGGAAATCGTATATTTCCCAGTAATCGAATTCTCTGTCGTCAGCCGGCTTCCACTGGAGATTGAGGCTGTAAACGGCGTTTTCACCCTCGTTTTGCGGTACGAAGAATACGTGAGCGTCGTTATACATCGGATTCCAGAATTCGGTAAGGCCCGTAGTCTTGTAATTGCCGTTTACGAGTACGCGGACGGCTTTTGCATGATCGGGTTCGGCAAGCGAGAAGTTGTAGAACGCTCCTCTGCCCTGCTCTTTGCAGAAATCGCGGATCTCCGTTTCTATGTTTTCGACGTTGACGAATCCGCGCTGACGGTTTTCGTCGAGAGCCGCGTATTCATCTGTGGAAATTATATCTTTTACTTTTTCGAAGTAGAATGACGTTCTGTACTGAGTCGTGGTCTCTTCTATGCCCGTCGTTATGCCGGAGTTTTTGTCGACCGACATATATTTGTATTTTTTGTAGTCGCTGCCTTCGCCGCTGCCGGCGACCCAGATCCTGTACTCGACGCAGTCTTCGAAACCGCCGTAGTATTCGTATATCGGCTCGCCGTTTTCATCGTCGCCGAGATATACCGTCGTCGCCGCGGATCTGAAGCCGTCGCTGCAGACCTCCCATTTTCTCCATTCGCCGGTCGTCGTCAGAAAAGAATCCGGATCTTCCGTGACCGGTATGAGCATACCGTTGTATTCTTCTTCCCATTTGGTGGAGAAATCGTAGAGCGTCGAGTCTCTCGCGCTCATCGCGTTGCCTATCGTGATCCCGCCGCCGCCTTCGTATCCGTGCAGCGAATCTATGTAATCGAGGCAGCCGAGCCAGTCTTCAAAATCATACGCGTAGCCGTAGTACGCCCAGAGATACTGGTCGATATAGCTCGAACCTCTCGTTTTTGACAGATAAATTGGTTTGAGATTCGTCGGATCGTTGTCGTCTATGAACATAAAGATGAACGTCTGCCCGCTGTCGCTGCCGGTGCTGTAGGCATAAACGTACTGCAGCGCCCAGATATATACGGTCCTGCCGTCTTCGAGGCTGAAGCTGTAATACTGCTCGTTATGCTCGATCTTGCCGCCGTACGTTTCTTTATATCTGATCGAGCGGTTTTCAAACAGTTTTTTGAAATCGGACTGCAGATACCAGTACGTTTCTTCGTGATCGCAGTAAAGGCACTTGCGGCTGCGTTTGCCGTACTGACCGTCGACAGACGGTTCTGCTACGGTCCAGCTGTAGTTGTCGTAAACGTGTTCCGTCAGCTTCGGCAGTTTGCGCTCGACCGTCGAACCGCAGTTAGAACAGGTCGACACGGCGAGGCCTTCGTGCTCGTGCGTGGCTTCGGTAACGATGATCTCCGTACCGAACCAGTGATCTTCGATCTCTTCATAACCGCAATGAGTGCAGACATGGTGACAGCACTCGTCGTCGAGCAGTTCGTAAGGTCCGAAATCGTGACTGCCGTGATTGAAATACTGGAGTTTATACTCGGTCAGCCCCGAAACGGGATCGACGCGCATATAAAGATCACCGTTTTCACAGTACTGACCGGCTTCGATCAGCTCCCATTCGCCGAACGTTCCGGCAAAATCGGAAAAAACGGGGTAAAAATATACGTTTTTCGAAGCGATGAGCTTGAAGCTTTTCGCCGGCACGATATCGCCGTATATATCCGCCCAGTGATCAAACGTCAGGTCGGAAAAGCGCGTTTCGTCAAGCGTTACCGTAACTATGGAATCCTCTTCGGTATAGCCGTCCTCATCGGCGCCGGTGAGCGTACCGGCAAAAGCAACGATCCTGACCCTGCCGGAATCGTCCGGCACGTCAGTTGATCTCTGCGCCTCCGAACCGTCGCCCGCGGATACCGAAAGCGGACACAGGCTGATGACCATCACCGCCGTGATTATCGCCGCAAGAATTCTTTTCATATTTATACCTCCTACGCCCGGATCGATCCCGGATTACTGTTTATATTATAAATCATTTTATCGGTTTTGTCAAGCGCAGAAAGAAGCGGAATTATATATTTTATTCGCGGATTGCGTCTTGCCGGCCGCAGATCTTTGCGCGCCGCGCAAAAAGCCGACGGCTTGTTTGCCGGCGGCTCTCAGTACGCTTCTATATCTATTCTTTTTACGTCGAAATCGAAGTCTTTGCCGAGAAAGACCCCGGCGGTCTTGTTGAAGTTTGACGGCGTGTCGGATACGTAGCAATGTACCGTTCCCTCTCCGTCTCCGTCGCAGAATTCCGACGCGATCTTTCGCGCGGCGGCGGCGCCCGAATCGATGAACGTTACGCCGGGCGCGGCTTTTTCCATCATCTTTTTCAGTATCGGAAAATGCGTGCAGCCGAGTATCACCGTGTCGACGCCCTTATCCGTCAGCGGTTCCAGATATTTTTTCACGGCGAGATACGCTATCTCGTCGCCGGCAAAACCGTATTCGACTATCGGTACGAGAAGCGGGCAGGCGACCGAATGGACCTCGAAATCGCCGTTTATGAGCTTCAGTTCATGTTCGAATACGCCGGAGCCTATCGTCGCGCCGGTACCGGTGACGCCTATTTTTCCGTTTTTCGTCGTCTTTGCCGCTTCGACCGACGCCGCCGATACGACGCCGTAAACGGGAACGGGGAGCGTGAGCTTCAGGGCGTTCAGCGCCACGGTCGAGACCGTGCCGCAGGCGATAAGTACGGCGCAGACGTTTTGCGACATAAGAAACCGCGCGTCCTGATTTGCGTATTTCATTATCGTCTCAGCCGAGCGCGTGCCGTACGGAGTTCTGCCTGTATCGCCGAAATAGATCAGATCCGTACCGGGCATCAGCGCGCGCAGTTCTTTCAGCGCGCAGAGCCCGCCGAGGCCGCTGTCGAATATACCTATCGGCTTCATCTTCTGTTTTCCTTTGCAAACTCAACGAGTTTTTCGATTATTTCAGCGTAAGTGAATCCGTACGCCTGCATCAAAGACGGATACATCGAGATCGACGTGAAGCCCGGCAGCGTGTTTATTTCGTTGAATACGATCTTGCCGTCGTCACAGACGAAGAAGTCGACGCGCGAAAGGCATCTGCAGTCCGCCGCTTTGTATATCGTAAGCGCATATTCCTTTATCTTCTTCTCCGCTTCTTCACCGATCCTCGCGGGTATGTAATAAGCCGCCGTATCGGTCTTATATTTCGTATCGTAGTCGTAATACTCGCTGTTAGGGCAGATCTCGCCGGGGCGGGATGTGAACGGTTCGTCGTTGCCCATGACCGCGACCTCGACCTCTTTGCCCTTTATGTATTCCTCAACGAGCACTTTGCCGTCGTAGCGCATCGACGTTTCTATCGCCTGCGAAAGTTCCGCCTCGTCTTTTACCTTGGCGGAGCCGACCGAACTGCCGGCGTTGGCGGGCTTTACGAATACGGGATAAGTGAATTTCGCCGAGACGAGCTTCGCCGCGTCGGCTCTGTTATGCTTCGTTATCAGTACGAAATCCGCCTGCGGTATGCCGTACGAGTTCATTATAAGCTTGGTTATGTGCTTATCCATACAGACTGCCGACGCGGTGGTCTTCGGACCGACGTAATCAAAGCCGCACATATCGAGAAGTCCCTGCAGTTTACCGTCCTCACAGTAATTGCCGTGTACGGCAGGAAACACGGGGACCGTGTTCTGTATGATCCTCTTCTGCTTTTCCGAATATATCCCCTTGTGAGGGATCAGGCTTACCTCACCGAGATTACCGGTATCGGTCACCCATTCGCCGTTCTTTATTTTCTCATTGTCGCCTGTATATTCGTACCAGACGCCTTCTTTCGTCATGCCGATCTTTATAAGCGAATATTTGCCGTTTTCGACCGCTTTGATAACGTTGTACGCGCTCAAAAGCGATACCTCGTACTCAGCGGATCTGCCGCCGAACAGTATGATCAGTTCTTCCATAAACCGCTCCCTTTGAGTACGGCGACTCTGTCGTTATCAGAAACGTCCTTATATATCTCACAGGAAAGACTTTCGTTTTCCGCAAGACGTCTCAGGTCGTTTGCTTCGTCGTACCCTATTTCAAATATTATATGCGTTTTTTCGGCTAACCGTTCCTTGGCTGCCGTAATGATCCTTTTGTAAAAATCGAGCCCGTCTTCCCCGCCGCAGAGAGCCTCGTACGGTTCTCTTTTCACGTTATCCGGCAAAGACGCCATATCTATGGTTTTTATATACGGCGGATTGCTTATCACCTCGTCGAAACGAGGCAAAACCGACCAGTCGGAGAAGACGTCGAACACGGCGGTCTTCGCTCTTTCAGCAAGTCCGTATTTTTCAAGGTTTTTTCGCGTTAAACTTACGGCGTCTTCGTTTATATCGGCGCAGACCGCTTTCAGATCCGGCCTCGCATACAGCAGCGCCGCGGCTATACAGCCCGTACCGCAGCAGATATCGGCGAAGACCGAGCCGGGCGGCAGAGTCTTCACGGCGATCTCCACCGCCGTTTCCGTATCGGAGCGCGGTATCAGCACGTTCTGCCGGCATATGATCTCAAGCCCGTAAAAGTACGCGTAACCGAAAATATACTGCATCGGTTCGCCGTCTCTTATGCGTTCGCATAAGCGGATCGCCTCTTCGGTATTTTCCGCTTCGTCTTCGCAAAACCTTATTTCAGCCGGCTCTTTTTTGAAAAAACACCTGCAGAATTCGTTCGCCTCGCCGCCGATCAGACTTTTTATCTGCCGGTAAAGGCGCGAATACGTCATCTTTTCTCTTTTTGTCTGTATCTTGCGCGTTCTTTCGGCGTCATTTGCGAAAGCACGACCCTTCTGTGCGCGCTCTGTTCGCGTTCGATCTTTCTCTTGTATGCGAACACGAGCTTCATGCCGCCGGTCTTATCTTCTTCACCCTCTTCTCCGTCAAACGGTCCGAACTGATCTTTCGGTTCGTAACCCGGGAATTCTGCGGGAAGCGCAGATTTGAGCGCGGCTATCGCGCATTCCATCTGCTTTTCGTCAGGTTCTCTCGTCGTGAGCCGCTGTACCCAAAGGCCCGGCGCCGATATCGCGCGGATGATGACGTTGTTGTGTTTGCCCGCGTATTTGATGACCTCGTAGCCGATACCGACGGTGACCGGCAGCAAAGCGATCCTTATGAGCGCTCTTAATATCGGTATGCTGGTCGTTATGAAGCAGCCGATTATTATGCCGATTATCATCATGAAGAACATGAACGACGTGCCGCATCTCGGATGGAAACGCGAGAATTTTTTTACGTTTTCGGGCGTCAGCTCCTCTCCGGCTTCGTAACAGAATACCGATTTATGCTCCGCGCCGTGATACTCGAACACGCGGCGGATGTCTTTCATCAGCGAAACGAGATAAAGATATAAAAGGAATATCGCGATCTTGATAAAGCCTTCGATGACCGAGAACAGTATCGGATGATCGGCGAGCTTGAAAGTGCCGCCGCTTATCCACTCGAATAACTTTGACAGACCCGATCCCGCCGCGCTCGGCAGAAAAACGAACAGAGCGACCGAGAGCAGAACGCCGAGTACGCCGCCGATTATCGTTATGAACGTGGTCAGATTGATATGGAGCTTTTCTGCAAGCCATTTTTCGAACTTTGACGGTTCTTCCTCCTCAAGTCCGAGCGCCTCGGCGGCGGTATCCATCGTTTTGAACGAAAGCGCCATCATTTCAACGAAATTTATAACGCCTCTTATAATCGGCCAGTTGAGGATTTTGTTTTTATCCTTGACCGTGGCGAGTTTTGTTTTTGAGACCTTTATCGAACCGTCCGGCATACGCGAGGCTATCGCCATATTCGAACCGCTCTTCATCATAACGCCTTCGACGACCGCCTGACCGCCTACGACGCCGAGGCGCGGATTTGCCGCGCACTTGACTTTTTTAGCCATATACTTCTCCTTTATACGATCACGGCCGTGCCTTCCGCCCGTACGGAAAGTACGGAGCAGGAGCCTTTGCCGAATACTTTTTCTATCTTTTCTTTATATTCTTTCGTGAATCCGCGCTTTACGAACGCCTGTACCGTACCGGCGAAACCGCCGCCGTGAACGCGGCAGACGCCGTTATCGCCGAGGATGTTTTCAGACGCGCATATCGCGAGCGAAACGCCCTGTTCGTTCGGATCTTTATTTGTGTATACGTTCTGTAAGAATCTGAAGCTCGAATCGCCCGATTCTTTCACGAGCTTAAGAAAAGTTTCAAAATCTCCGTTCATCAGCGCGTCGCGCTGTTTGATCACGCGTTCGTTTTCATTTATGAAATGCAGAGCGCGAAGTATCGGTCTGTCGCCGAGCTTTTCACGGAGTATGGGAGCTTTCGCAAGCAGTTCTTCTTTCGTTATGCCGCGCAGAACGCTTCTGCCGAAGCACGCGGCGACCGCTTTCATCTCGAACGGGACGGACGCGTAATCTTCGTTCAGATCGGCGTGACTGCCGCCGGTGTTGACGATACAGAGATCGTAACCGGCGCCGGCAAGATCGAATTTTATCGGCGTGATCTTCGGTTCGTCGTTTTCGAAATCTATGAACACGAAGCCGCCCACGGCGCAGGCTACCTGATCCATCAGCCCGCAGGGCTTACCGAAATATTCGTTTTCGGCGCACTGCGAAATCTTTGCGATCGTAACGTTGTCGACCTCGCCGTTATTGTAAAGCTCCGACAGTATGAATCCGACCATGTCTTCGAAAGCCGCAGACGACGAAAGGCCGCTGCCTTTCAGCACGGAAGAGGTCGTATACGCGCAAAAACCGCCGATATTTCCGCCGACTTTTTCAAACCCGCCGCATACGCCGTATATGATCGCCGCCGACGAGTATTTTTTATATTCGCGGCATTCGAGCGGGCATACGTCTTCGTCGAAGCCTTCGCTCTTGATCCTTATGACGCCGTCGCCTGTCTTCATCACAACGGCGATTATGTCGAGATCGACCGACGCCGCGAGCACGCAGCCGCGGTTGTGGTCGGTATGATTGCCCGATATCTCGCTTCTGCCGCTCGTCGAAAACAGCCTTACCTCGCCGTCGCCGTAATTTTCCATAAAACCGGCGGCCGCCTTGCTTATGCGTTCTTTCTCTTTTGAAAGCGACTCTTCGCCGTACAGTTCTGCGAGTCTTTTATCGTATTTTCCGTCCTTTACCGACAGTATAAGTTCGGAACAGCGCATGATCATCCTCCGCTTTACATTATTATTCAGTATATTATAACAAATCCCATCATAATAATCTATAAGTTTATTTAAAAAAACGGAGAGTAATTTATGAACCTTGAAGCAAAAGAGATAAACGAGAACGTAAAGACCGGCGATTCTACGGTAAAACTGCGGCTCGGCTGCCCGTACGCCGCCGACGATACGAAACGCGCGAAGCGGATAAACGCGTTTCTCTGCAAGTTTTTCGGCGCGCTTAAGAAAAACGCGCTTGAAAGCGCGCGCTTTACCTATCACGGCTGCGTTTACTCGGTATACGAAGCCGGCGACGGGTCGCTCAGCGTCTTTTTCGAGCTGATCTCCAAAGGCAGAGACAAGGCGTACGCTTACGTTCCGTTTGCTTTCACATTCGACTCCGAAGGGCGCGCTGCGCCGCTTTGCTTTCCTTTTTCAAAAGAAGTGTATAAAAAAGCGAAAGCCGCGTTTGCCAAGCGCGGCGTAAAACTGTCTAAGCGGGAATTTGCTTATTCGTACCGCCTCGCCCCGGGCGGAGCCGTCGTCTTCGTATCGCGGAAAAGAGGCTCCGGACGCGGAGGATACGTCAAATGCGAACACCTGACGGAAATAAAAAACGGTCGCCCGGCGCCCTGAAAACAGAGCGCCGGACGGTACGTTCGGTTATTTTAATTCTTATCTTGCAATATGCCGCCGACGGAGGCGTAGATCTTTCCGTTATCATAACGTGACGTAAGAAGACCGTTTTTGTTGAAACTATACGATACGGAGCCGCCTGCCATGATCGGCCGGCCCGCATAACTTATTTCGCATACGTCCCATACGAGCCCGTCTTCGGTCTTATACAGCTTGCCGCCGAAAGCGGCTTTCTGCGTATAC
>JAEEJH010000066.1 GCA_016281775.1 Clostridiales bacterium
GATTTTACGGATAATAAAATAAAGGATAAAATTTTAAAAACCTATTGACAAATCGCGTTTTGCGTGTTATACTCTGTAAAGTTGTTTGCTTTACAGGTGGATCATGGACGGTAATAAAACGCTTATCTGCGTTCTGTTCGATATCTACGGCGAGCTGCTAACGCAGCCGGTCGCGGATTCGATAGATATGTATTATAACGAAGATCTTTCGCTGTCGGAGATAGCCGAGAATATCGGTATATCCCGCCAGGGCGTGCGCGACGATCTGAAGCGCGGCGTCGAGCTTTTGTACCACTATGAAGATAAGCTCCGTCTGTACGAAAAATACAGAGCGAACTCAAAGCTGATAGAACAGTGCAGAACTCTTTTGAAAGAAGATCCGGCGGACGTAAAGCGCGTCGCCGCTCTTCTCGATTCGTTCTCTTTATGATGAAAGGCAATTAAATGCACGAAACACTTGCGGAAAAACTCTCGAGAGCCTTCTCGGTATTCAGAAACAAAGGCAAGCTCTCCGAGGCTGATATAAAAGAAGGTATGCGGCAGATCAAGCTCGCTCTGCTTGAAGCCGACGTAAACTTCAAAGTCGTAAAAGAATTCATAAACGCCGTATCGGCGCGCGCGGTCGGAGCAGAGGTGATGGAATCTCTCGTGCCGTCGCAGATGATCGTGAAGATCGTGAACGAAGAACTTACCGCGATAATGGGCGGCAAGGCCGAAAAGGTCAAATTCGCTTCAAAACCGCCTACGGTCATAATGTTGGTGGGCTTGCAGGGCGCAGGTAAAACGACGCACTGCGCGAAGCTGGCGAAGTTTTTCAAGGATAAAAACGAAAAAAGACCGCTGCTCGTAGCATGCGACGTATACCGTCCCGCGGCTATAAAACAGCTGCAGGTGGTGGGCGAGCAGGTCGGCGTACCGGTGTTCACGATGGGCGACAAGCTCTCGCCGGTCGAGATAGCGAAAGCCGGTATTTCGCACGCGGTCAAATACGGCAACGACGTCGTTATCATAGACACGGCGGGCCGTCTTCACATAGACGAAACGCTGATGGAAGAACTGCAGAAGATCAAAGCCGCGGTAGAGCCGGACGAGATCCTCCTCACCGTAGACGCGATGCTCGGACAGGACGCGGTAAACGTAGCGAAAACGTTCAACGAGATGCTCGACATTACCGGCGTCATCCTTACCAAGCTCGACGGCGATACGAGAGGCGGCGCGGCGTTATCCGTCAAATACGTTACGGGCAAGCCGATAAAATTCTGCGGCGTGGGCGAAAAGCCGGACGCGCTCGAGGTATTCCACCCCGACAGGATGGCGCAGAGGATACTCGGCATGGGCGACGTGCTGTCGCTTATCGAAAAAGCCGAACAGAGCCTCGATATGAAAAAAGCGGAAGAGATGGAGCGCAAGCTCGCGGAAAACTCTTTCACGTTAGCCGATTATCTCGATCAGATAGATCAACTCCGCCACATGGGACCGCTCGACAGCATTCTGAAAATGATGCCCGGCGTCAATCAGGCGGCTCTGCGCGACGTAAAGATCGACGACAAACAGATCGACAGGATGGAAGCGATCATTCTCTCGATGACTCCGCTCGAACGCAGAAAGCCTCAGATAATCAATTCCTCGCGCAAAAAACGCATCGCCGCGGGCTGCGGTCTGAAGGTCGAAGACGTGAACAGACTGCTCAAGCAGTTTGAGCAGACGCAGAAGATGATGAAGCAGTTCTCAAAAGACGGCGGCAAAAAATTCGGCAGAAGATTCGGTTTACAATAATTCTCTCTTCGGAGTAAATTATAAAATTATTATTTGAAAGGAAATAAAGAAAATGGCAGTCAAGATCAGACTTAAAAGAATGGGCGCAAAAAAGAATCCTTATTACCGCGTAGTCGTAGCGGATTCGCGTTCGCCCCGTGACGGAAAATTCATCGAGGAAATCGGCACGTACGATCCGATGGCTGAACCCTCGGCGATAAAGATCGACTCCGCCAAAGCTACCGAATGGATAGCCAAAGGCGCACAGCCGACGGAGACCGTAAAGTCCCTTCTCGTCAAGAGCGGCGTTATAAACAAATAAGTTCCCGTTGCCGTACCGCTCATACCGACGGTGACGGTGCGCGCTACGTTCGTCGGAGAAACGGACATAAAAATGATTTCTTATAAAGAAATGCTTGCGAATATCGCCAGATCGATCGTCGACTATCCCGACGAGGTCGCCGTAGCCGAAACAGAGGCTGAAAACGGCGGTATAACGCTTGTTCTTTCCGTCGCGCCTTCCGATATGGGTAAAGTTATAGGCAAGCACGGCAGAATAGCGAAAGCCATCCGCTCGGTCATCAAGGCGGCGACCAATCTCGACGGCGACAGAGTATCCGTCGAGATACAGTGATTTTCCCGACCGAGATCGACACGGCGTGACGCTTCTCCCGAGGGAGAAGTCAAAACAACAGAAAAGGGGCTGTTTAAACCCGGATCATGATTCGGGCGGATAAACAGCCTTTTTGCGTTATAGTATTTGAAAATCTGTAAAACAACATAATTTGAAAAACAAAAACGGGTCGTTTGATCGCCGGTAATACCGGTGCTTAAACAATCTGTTTTTAATTATGCCGTAACGTGTATCACGGCGTGACTTCGGGCGAGAAACCGTGAAGAAAGCCGTTTATATCGGCTGAGCAGACGTCGCCGCCGATGACCTTGTTTTTATAGACGATCACGTCGGCAAGCACAGTGCCGGAATAATCTTCGTAATTCTCTATCTTATACGTATATCTCGTCACGGTCTTCTTTTTGTATTTTCCGAGATCGAAGCCCTGTTTTTTCTGCAGGTCGTTATAGCTCGAATAGACCGCGTCGAATTCGTCCGGTATCGTCACGTCGACCCGGTCGACCGGTTCTTCGGATACGGTATAGCCGAACTGAGATATGAATTCTCTTACTTCTTCTTCGTTTTTGGCTTTATAGCTGATCTTTTGCGCCGCCGGTAATTCCGCCGCCTTCGGCGTATAGTCCGGCACGAAAACGGCGAGCATTATCACCGCCAGAGCACAGACTATGACCGCGCCGGCGAGCTTAAGGCTCGAAGCTCTTACTGAATATACGAACATCACAATCCCTCCGAATATCTTTTGATAAATAATATTCGGTCCGGTGCCGCGGTTATGACAGTATTTTTCTCAAAAGGCTTGATTTTTTCGCGCGATTGGGTTATTATATATTTAATTAACAAGGAGAATATCGCTATGGGATTCGGTAAAGATTTTATTTTCGGGCTGGCAACGTCAGCCGCACAGATCGAGGGCGGAGCGTTTGACGACGGCAGAGGCCCGAGTATATGGGACGAATTTGCAAAAATTCCGGGCAAGATACATAATAACACGCCGCCGACGACAGCCTGCGGCAGTTACCGTCATTTCGACCGCGATCTGAAAAATCTGCTCGACGTCGGAGTCGACAGTTACAGAATGTCGATATCGTGGTCGCGCGTTCTGCCGGAAGGCAAAGGCGCGCTCAATCAGAAGGGAGTCGATTATTACAAGCGCTGTTTTGATAAACTGCTGTCCGCGGGCATAAAGCCGAACGTCACTCTGTATCACTGGGATCTGCCCCAGGCGCTTGAAGACGAAAACGGCTGGGTAAACCGCGATACGGTCGGATATTTTTCTGATTACGCTTATAAGATGTTTGAACTGTACGGCGACGTCGTGCCGCTCTGGTCGACGGTCAACGAGCCGATAGCGACTTACGTCGGCTACGCTCTCGGCGGTTTCGCGCCGGGCAGGACAAACGAAAAAGAGGGCAACCAGGCGCGCCATAACATACTTGTTGCGCACGGCGCGGCGGTAGACGCTTTCCGCGCTTCAAAAGCGAAGGGCGATATCGGCATAGTCATAGATATCTGGAAGCGCCATGCGCTCACCGACTCGCCCGAAGACAAAGCGATAGAAAAAGATCAGGACGAGCGCAACTGGAAATTCTATACCGATCCGGTTCTCGGAGGTTCGTACAGCGACTATCTGCTCGAACACCTTGCCGCCGAGGGGACGCTTATGGATATAAGACCGGGTGATCTTGAACTTATGCACAGACCGATAGATTACTACGGCTTGAACGTTTACAACAGAGTGCCGGTTACAGCAGACAAGCAGGCGGAAGCCGACTTTACTCAGGGCGGAAACTTTTTGAACAACAAGACGGAGTATTACCCCAAAGCGATATACGACGCGATAAAGCTCGTAAACGACCTTTATAAGCTTAGAATACCGATAATCGTGACGGAAAACGGCACGTACGCGATTGGCTCCGAGCCGCGCGACCCCGCGACCGGTATGATCGAAGACGACGACCGTATCAAATACGTTTCGGGCTTCTTATCGTGGCTTGAAAAAGCTCTCGACGAGGGGTACGACGTGAGAGGCTACTATCTGTGGAGCCTTATGGACAACTACGAATGGACCGCCGCGTACAATTTCAGATTCGGCATATACGAAACGGACTTTGAAACGTTTGAATGCAAGCCGAAAAAGAGCGCGCTGTGGTACAGGGATTTCATAAAGAAAGTTAAGGAAAAATGATAATTTTAGGTTGTGACGGGATAACGCTGTCGTTCGGCGAGCGCGACGTTCTCGATAACGTTTCGTTCTCCGTGCAGGAAGGCGACAGAGTCGGCGTCGTCGGCGAAAACGGAGCGGGCAAGACTTCTCTGCTCCGCGTGATAACGGGCGAATACGACAGTAAAGGCAGCGTTTATATAACCAAAGGCAAGACCGTCGGTATGCTGAGTCAGACCGCAGTCGAGCAAAGCGATAAGACCGTTTACGGCGAGCTTGAAGACGCGTACGCCGATCTTATCGCGCGCGAAGAAGAGCTTGAAAAGATGAAAGCGCGGCTCGATCTGACGGGCAGTCTCGGCATATCTTTATCCGAATCGTATCTTTCGGACTATACTCATAAGCTCGAAACGTTTCAGCAGGACGGCGGCACGCATTTTCGCGGTAAGGTAAGATCTTATTTATCGAAGCTCGGCTTTGACGAATCGGAATTCGAATTGCCGGTAACGCATCTTTCGGGCGGTCAGAAGACGAGGCTCGCTCTCGGCAAGCTCTTGCTGCGCCCGCCGGATATAATGCTGCTCGACGAGCCGACTAACCACCTCGACATACAGACTCTTACGTGGCTTGAGGATATGCTCCCTAATCTGCAGACGACGCTGATCGTCGTATCGCACGACAGATATTTTTTAGACAAGGTCGCGACGAAGATACTCGATATAGACAACGGCAAGGCCAGGTTGTACGACGGCAACTATTCCGCCTACGTGCAGAGAAAAAAGACCGACCGCGAGATACAGAGGCGCCATTACGAAAACCAGCAGCGCGAAATAGCGCGTTTGGAGGCGTTCATAGAGCAGCAGAGGCGGTGGAACAGAGAGCGCAACATAATCGCCGCCGAATCGCGGCAAAAGGCGATAGACCGCATGGAAAAGGTCGAGGCGCCCGATAAAGAACGGCGCGGCATAAAGATCGGCTTTGACGCCGGGCTCGAATCCGGCAACGACGTGCTGACGGTAGACGGCTTATCGAAGCGTTACGGCGATAACGAGCTGTTTTCGGACGTGTCGTTTCTTATCAAGCGCGGTGATTTCGCCTTTGTGACGGGCAAAAACGGCTGCGGCAAAAGCACCTTGATGAAGATACTGCGCGACAAGATACCGCAAAGCTCCGGCACGTACGAATTCGGCTATAACGTAAGCATCGGCTACTACGATCAGGAAAACCAGGAGCTTGACGACGATAACACCGTGCTTGACGAGATATGGAACCAGTACGGGCAGAAAACGCAGACGGAGATACGCTCGGCGCTCGGCCTGTTCCTTTTCAAGGGCGACGACGTTATGAAAAAGGTGTCGGTCTTGTCGGGCGGCGAAAAAGCGCGGCTGACGCTTGCTAAGCTGATCTTACGCAAAAACAACGTGCTTCTGCTCGACGAGCCGACGAACCACCTCGATATAAAGAGCCGCGAGGCGCTCGAGGACGCCCTGTCCGAATACAAGGGCACTCTGATCGCCGTATCGCACGACAGATATTTCATAAACAAGCTGGCAACGAGGATACTCGATATATCGGCAAAACCGTTTCTCGACTATCACGGCAGATACGCAGACTACGTAAAATACGTGTCGGGCAGAACGTCCGCCGCCGAGCCTGCGCCGGAACGCGCCGGCAAAGAAGAAAACAAGCGCAGATACGAAGAAGAAAAGCTCTACCGGTCGAACAAAAGAAAACTTCAGTCGAAGATAGAGCGCGAAAAGGCGAAATGTGAAAAGATCGAAGAACGGCTCGGGCAGATCGACGCCGAATACAAAGAATTCGAGCTTGACTACAAAAAACTGATAGAGCTCGACGCAGAGCGTGAAACGCTTGAAACCGAGCTCATGTCGCTTTATGAAACGCTCGATTCGGACGAACGCGAGCTTTCCGATAAATACGCGGACTGATCTTACAGGCCGGTATTTTTGCCATAATAATAATGGTAATTGTAAACAATGTCGTCTTGCTCTTGCTTTTATTATCGGTCAGATATAAAATATTCCCGGATCAAATCGAAAGGATAGCGGACAAATGAAAAAACTGTTTTCGGTACTTTTATTGCTGTTTGTGATCGCAGCATTGTTTTCTTCGTGCAATACCTCGGTGAAGCCGACCGAGGCAAGCGAACAGACGCTGACGCTTGCCGAAAGCGTGGTACACGATTTAGAGTCGCAGGGAGCTTTCGGCCCGACCGGCGTATCGGCTGAGCATGCGTACGATACGGCAAAATGGGTCGCGCCGGGCATCGTCGAGCTTGAGAAGAAAGAAGATTCCGCCGTCGCGCTGATCGAATTATATGAGAAGCTCCTCTCGGAATTCCGTTCGTTCGATATAGACGCATATAACGAGATCACGATATTAAAAAAAGACCCTGCGGAAAACGCGGATACTTACAGCCGCGGAAGCGTGATAATGAGAACGCGGATAATTATTGAAAAGCTGCTCTCTTACGACGTTTATTATAACCGTCTCGACGATCGGACGGTATCGCGTATGATGGACGATTTTTACGCATTCGATTCAATCTACTACGATTCGGCGATCAAGTATGACGCTCAATGGACGCACGGTATCATATTTAAAAGATAATTACAAAAAAGCGGAGAACGCCTGTAAGACGTTCTCCCGTTTTTTATTTACCCACACAGAATTTCGTGAAGATCTCGTTTACGATATCGTCCGTGACCTCTAAGCCGTCGAGTTCGGCGAGGGCGGCGAGCGCGTCTTCAAGATCTAAGCAGGCTATGTCCTGCGTCTGACCGGACTTAAGCGTCTGCAAGGCATTTTCAGCCGAAGAGATGAAGCGGAGCAGCTCGGAATACTGCCTGTCGTTTGCGATATGCGGCAGATCGTAGTTTATGCCGCCGGACAAAAACAGATCGACTATTATTTTTTCAAGCTCGCTCTTCCCCTCTCCGGTCTTTGCGCTGATCTTTACTTCATGACTGAACAAGCCCTCGTAGTCGGATGAAAACCTGTTTTCGTCCGATTTGTTTATTACGCCGATAACGGGGCATGTGATCTTTGAAAGCTCCTTTACAAGCTCTTCGTCTTCTTTGTCTTTCGGTCTTGAGCTGTCGAACACGGCGAGCACGAGCTTCGCCTCGGAGAGCGCCGTTTTCGCGCGCTCCACGCCTATCTTTTCGACCGTATCGTCGGTATCTCTGATACCGGCGGTATCGTAAAGGCGTAGCTTCACGTCGCCGCACATCACGCTGTCTTTTACTATATCGCGCGTGGTGCCGGGTATCTCGGTGACTATCGCGGTCTCTTTGCCGGTAAACAGATTAAGAAGCGACGATTTGCCGACGTTCGGCTTGCCGCAGATGACCGTCCGAACGCCGTCACATACGGCGTAAGACGTTTTGCGGCTTTCTTTCAATCTGTAAGCGCGGCCGAGCAGATTTTGCAGTTCTTCTTTCATCTGTTCGACCGTTATATCGGTCATGTCTTCGTCGGGGTAGTCGATATAGGCGTAGGTCGCGGCTATAAGATGCTTCAACGAGTCGTACATGGACTGCACCTCGTCTGTCAGCCTGCCTCTGCCGGAAGCGCCCGAGATACGGAGAGCCGCCTCGCTTTCGGCGTCGATTATATCCATTATCGCTTCCGCCTGCGAAAGACGGAGCTTACCGTTTATGAACGCTCTTTTGGTGAAGTCGCCGCCCTCGGCAGGGACCGCTCCGGCTTCGTACAGCGCTTTGAGCACAAGGCCAGTTACGAGAACGCCGCCGTGACAACACAGCTCGACCATATTCTCGCCCGTGTACGACCTCGGCGCGCGATAAACCGTCGCCACGCCGTCGTCTATCGGTTCGCCGCCGTAAAAGAATTCTCCGTAAACGGCTTTTGCGTGGCCGACCTCGTCAAGGCTTTTTTTCTTCGGCTTGAAGACCTTTGCGGCTATCGCTATCGCGTCGTCGCCGGTCATTCTTATCATCGATATCGCGCCGCGGCCGACGGGCGTCGACTGCGCGGCTACGGTGTTGTTGAGATTCATTTTACGGTCACCTTACAAATTAACATATTGTGGTCGGAGATAAGCTCCGTCGTCGCGTCGAGCGTTTTAACGTCCGTTATCTCAAAGCCGTCCGTATAAAGCACGTTGTCGATGCTTCTGTCGGCGTATGTATAAAGATCTTTGTTGGCAAAAGATAAAAACGGTATGCCAGCGGAAACGGCGGCGGGGGACGTGTTGAAATCGCCGCAGCACAAAACGTCGCCGTGTTCGGCTATGAACGCCGAAAGCTCGTCGGAGAGGCATCTCATGGTGTCGGCGTTGCCCTCGTCGCTTTCGCACGA
>JAEEJH010000067.1 GCA_016281775.1 Clostridiales bacterium
AAAACCGTACGCTTTATCAGTCTGAAAGACACCATATATGTGAACCGTGTACCGTCAGGCGGCGAGATTTCAGGCACGGTTTGCGTGTAAGGCAGCTTACAGGTATCAAAAACGGAATGCGAGACGGTTCTTACTGCGGAAAGATCCGGGTCTTCGTCCAAATGCCCTTTGTCGCCGTAAAGACCGGTAAAATTGACGGTCGAGACAGCCTTCAGGTTCTTCCCTTCGCTTTCATCCAGCCTGTATTCGTAACGCGCCGTTCCTATGTGATTCTTAATGCTGAGATAATATACGATGCTGATCTTTTCACCGCTGTATTCCGGCATTCTCGGAGTACATACCTTCGGACGTGTTTTGTTGTTGGCTTCAAAATCGGCTGCCGCGCCGACGGTCATGACCGCGCATAAAATCGCGGAAATAATAATGATCAACGCTTTTTTCATACCGCACCTCCTTTTTCTTTAAGGATACACCCCATTTCTTAAGAAAAACTTGATAAAATTCTTAAAATTTTCTTAAAAATAGTTATAACCGAAAATAATAAAAAGCCGTTTTAAGTCAAAGCAATAAAACGGCTCATTCGGTTTGATATATTATTTTTTATTGACGAAAAAGTTATTGAAAACGCGCGATATGAGCGGGCGGAATACGCGGCAGCCGACGGAGAATACGCAGAAAAGCGTCGATTTAAGATAAAAGACTCTCTGCATAACGCTCATAACGGCGAATTTGCTCTTCAGCTTCGATAAGAATTTTTTATATACCGAGGGATCGTTTGATACGATCGCTGCTGCCGCCGCTTCGCCGCTTGAAAGACCGTAGCGCAAGCCGGATAAGGTGAGCGGATCGCAGCAGCCGGCGGCGTCGCCGACGAAATAAACGTTACCGTGATCCGGCGTCTTTTTGATCCCTATAGGCTCGTACGCGGCGCGCAGGTCTGAAAGATCGGCTTTTATGCCGATCCGATCAAGATACGACGCGAATACGTCTTTATAATTGAGGCCGGGATCGTAAACGTCGGTAAGTCCTGCGTTCGTTTTGCCGTTATACGTGCTTACCCACCCGTAGCCGCGTTTCGTTATGCCGAAATGTATGTCTATGCCGTCGGGCAGGTCCGAATCGAAGATCAGCTGCATTGCGATATTTCTGCGTTTGGCTTTGGTATAACGCGACGAGAAGCCCGACGAGCCGTCGGCGAACACGAGATTTTCATATTTTACGGTCTGTCCGTCCGAAAAAGTCAGAGTCTTATTCTGCGGGTCGTGTTCATTTATTTTAACGTTTTCGGCGATCTCGATGCCGAGCGAGGCGGCTTTTTTGTAAAACTCAAAGTCGAGCTCGACTCTGTCGATACCGGCGTTCGTGTATAAGAACTTATTCACGATATTCTGCCGCTTTTTGCATTTGTAATAAATATTGAAATCGGCTATTAAGGAGTAACGGCACGATTCTATGTCGATGCCGAGTTTTTCGTACTCCTTTTTCGTTTTGCCCGTGATGTAGCCGGCGCAGCACTTATAGCGCGGGAAGACGGCTCTTTCGACGACGGCTATATCGGTATAACCTCTGTTATAAAGATTTACCGCGCACGAAAGCCCCGACGGACCGGCGCCGACTATCAGCGCGCCGTAATGATCTTTTCTCATTTTTTCGGATTGTCTATGCCGAGTTCCATACCCTCGTACATCCAGTCGTTCCATTTGAAGTTCTTCCAGATATTGTAGTGATAGCGGTGCATCTCTTCGGTTATGAGCAGCATTTTTCCGACGGAACGGATATCGGGCGTGAATTCGTAAAACTGCCCGTCGACGTAGAGCGCGAATTTCGCCGTACTCGTCATTATGACGAGCGAATAGACCGTCGACCAGCCGAGGTCGAAGCTCCAGTCTTCGCCGCGGCGCCTGCCCGTGAAGTGAACGCCTTTGTGATCGAGCGTCATAACTCCGTCGCCGCAGATCTCGCTCGTTTTCTTTTTCGTCATATAGTGATCGGGCGGCAGGCAGCCGAGCGCGACGTGCTGTGAAAACGTATAATTTTCGTCTTCTCTGATCTTTTTTATGATATCGACGCGCTCCAGCTCGACCCATTTCGCGGGCGACGCGGGCAGTACGCACGTATCGTCGAACGGTACGAACTCGTAATAATCGTTCATTTTCGCGCCGTTGCCGCATACCGTGCAGCGTATCTCGTCGCCTTCGGCTTTCATGGTCAGATCGCCACCGCATCTCGGGCATTTGTAACAGATCTCGTCGAGATGCTCGCACGATCTGCCGTGCATATCGAATTTTATATGATTCTTCTGCCCCCACTCGTAATCGTCGTGACGGAAAGTCTCGTTCAGCTTGTCTTCAATCTGCTCGGCAGTCATTTCTTTGAGCTGTTCGGGCGTGAAGAGCTTATAAAGGCGCGCTTCGGTCCTGCCCTTGCGCTCTTCGAGGTAGTGTTTCGTGCTCGTAAGATACTGGCCTCTCATTTCAAGGCAGAAAACGGGGATGCCGTAATGCTTGAGAAAATGACCGGAGCCGGGAACTACCGGCTGGTTCACGCCGTAGATCGAGCTCATGCCTTCGGGCGCGAACGTGACTATGCCGCCTTTTTTTATGATCGAATTGACGGCTTTGATGAACGGCTTGTCCTGCGCGAAGACTTTTTTCGGGATTATCTGATTGAGTTTGAAAACCGTATAAAGATGACTGCGGAAAAACTCGCTGTAACCGGCGACCATATTGTAGCGCATAGGATACGCGGCTTTCATCGTGTAGAGGTGATCGAGCCTCGACAGGTGGTTCCATATGATAAAGCACGGGCAGTCTTCTTTTCTGATCTCAACGTCTTTCGTTATATGCGGATTGTATTTCGGCAAAAGCACGGTCGAGCCGATAACGTCGTACAGTACCGTGACGAATTTGCTCGGCGTGTGGTACTTTCTCTCCGTAAGCTGATCCTGAAGCGATTTTTTCTCTTTTTTCTCTGCCATTTTGCTGCTCCTTTTGATTCAATACGGATATATTACCATAAAAAAACGGAAATTGCAAGAGGTTTGGGAAATAAAACGGACGGGATGTCCGCACCCCGTCCGTGATTTGCAATATTTGAATTATTACAAAGTTCCTTCCGTCGCGGCTTATGCCGCGCCGCCTCCCTCAAGAGGTAGGCTGTCACGTGTCCCGTCCTTTCATATTGTGCTGACGCGCAATTCGATATACGCCTTACGGCATCTGATATGTTTGCATACGCAAACGTGAAAGGTCAGTCGAGTTCTTTCAAACCAGTATAAAGTTCGTAATATCTTCCCTTCATCGCGAGCAGATCGTCGTGGTCGCCGCGCTCTATTATCTCGCCGTGCTCGAGCACCATTATGGCGTCGCTGTTGCGGACCGTCGAGAGGCGGTGAGCGATGACGAAGGTCGTTCTGTTTTTCATGAGGCGGTCCATACCGTGCTCGATATGGCGCTCGGTTCTCGTGTCGACCGAGCTCGTCGCTTCGTCGAGAACGAGTATCGGCGCTTTTGATATCGCGGCTCTCGCTATGTTAAGAAGCTGTCTCTGCCCCTGCGAGAGGTTCGCGCCGTCGCCTTCGATCATCGTCTGATAACCGTCGGAAAGCCTCATTATGAAGCTGTGAGCCGAAGCGAGCTTCGCCGCGGCTATGACCTCGTCGTCGGTAGCGTCGAGACGGCCGTAACGGATGTTCTCCATGACCGTGCCGGTGAACAGATGCGTATCCTGCAAGACCATCGAGACGTTTTTGCGCAGATGCGACAGATCGTATTCGCGCACGTCGCGTCCGTCGACGGTTATACCGCCCTCCCATACGTCGTAGAAGCGGTTTATGAGGTTCGTCACCGTGGTTTTGCCGGCGCCGGTAGAGCCGACGAAGGCTATCTTCTGACCGGGGTGAGCGTAGAGCGAGATATGTTTCAAAACGACTTTGTCGGGGTTGTAGCCGAACGTCACGTCGTTTATCACGACGTCGCCTCTTATCGGCTCTTCCGAGCCTTTAAGCGTGCGCTCCGCTTCTTCGGGCGGCATATCCATTATATTGAACACGCGTTCCGCACCGGCGAGAGCGGCGAAGATCGTCGACATATTCTGCGAGATCATGTTTATCGGCATCGAGAACTGTTTCGAGTAGTTCGCGAATACCGTAAGGTCGCCCGCGCCGAGACGCCCGAGAGCGAGGAACACGCCGCCGACGCCGACCGTGACGGCGTACGCTATCTGCGACATATTGCCCATGACGGGACCCATTATACCGCCCCAGAACTGCGCTTTGAACTGCTTTTCGCGCAGGTCGCCGTTGAGCATTCCGAATTCCTCAACGCAGACCTCTTCGTGATTGAAGACCTTGACGACTTTCTGACCCGTTACGGATTCTTCTATGTAGCCGTTGACCGCGCCGAGAGCCGCCTGCTGACCGGCGTAATACTTTCTCGACACCTTGGCGAGCATTGAGCCGCCCTTCGCGAATATCGGTATGAACGCGACGGTTATGAGCGTGAGCCAGATATTCGTCGTTATCATGAACACGAACGTGCCGATCAGCGTTATCGTGCCGGAGACGAACGACGTAAGCGAGTTATTTAACATCGTGTCGATGTTGTCGACGTCGTTTGTGAAGCGCGACATTATCTCGCCCGTGGTGTTCGTATCAAAATATCTTATCGGGAGCCCCTGAAGTTTGTCGAACAGATCGTTTCTTATCGCCTCGGTGGCGTTTTGCGAAACGTGGAGCATCAGTCTCGCCTGCAGATACGTCGTACACATACCGACAAGGTAGACCGAGCCGAGTATTATGACCGCCGCGAGTACGTAGCAGGCTATCGCCGCGAACTGACTCGTGCCGATTATGTTCTTTATGAAGTCGGTCGAGGTGAAGGCGTTTATGACCCTGTCCGCGATCACGCCGGGACCTTTGAGCGGCACGGTCTCGCCGGTGACTTCGAACTGTATGCGGTTGATTATCGGCGCGAGCATGTAAGAGCCGCACAGCGACGTCAGAGTGCTTATCAGCATACAGAGCAAAACGACGATAAGGTGGAATTTGTATTTCGAGACGTAGCCGAGTATCCGCTTCACCGTTTTGCCGGTGTTTTTCGGTTTGCCTTTCGCGTCGCGCGCCGCGCCGGGACCGCCTCTGCCGCCCGGTCTCATGCCCATGCCCTTAGAGCTTACTTCTCTTGCATATTGCTTCTGAAGGCTTTCAAGCGTTCTTTTTGACATCTGAAACACCTCCTTCGGCTTTATCGTTCTGCGAATAGTATATCTCGTTGTATTCGGTGTTGTTTTCGAGCAGCTCTTCGTGAGTGCCGCAGCCGGTTATCCTTCCGTCGTTCATGACGATGATCAGATCGGCGTCTCTTACCGAGCTTATCCTCTGCGCTATTATTATCTTGGTCGAACCGGCGAGCTCGGTCTTAAGCGCCTTTCTGATCTGCGCCTCGGTCGCCGTGTCTACGGCGGAGGTCGAGTCGTCGAGTATCAGTATTTTCGGGTGCTTGAGCAGAGCTCTCGCTATGCAGAGCCTCTGCTTCTGACCGCCCGACACGTTTTTGCCGCCCTGACCGAGATCGTAGCCGTAGCCGCCTTTGAAAGAAGTAACGAACTTGTCGGCCTGAGCAAGCTCAGCCGCTTTTCTGATCTCTTCTTCGGTCGCTTCTTCATTTCCCCAGCGGAGATTGTCTTCTATGGAACCGGAGAAAAGCACGTTTTTCTGCAAAACCATACCGACGCCTTCGCGCAGATTATAAAGCGAATAATCCCTGACGTTTACGCCGTCGACGAGCACCTCGCCCTCGTCTGTATCGTACAGGCGCGGTATCAGTGATACGAGCGTCGTTTTGCCGCAGCCGGTAGAACCGATTATACCGACCGTCTGCCCCGGCTCGATCGTTATGTTTATGCCGTCGAGCACTTTTTCGGGACTGTTTTTATAGTAACGGAACGAGACGTTTCTGAATTCTATCCTGCCCTCGGCGACCGTCTTTTCCCTGCACTGTGCGTCTGCGTCGGATATATCGGCTTTTTCGTCGAGCACTTCTTTGATTCTCCTTGCGGACGCAAGCGCACGGGAGAGCATCATGAACATCATCGTCACCATCATGAGCGACGAGAGTATCTGCGTAACGTAAGTTATGAACGCCGAGAGGTCGCCTATCGGCATATCGCCGGCGTAGATCATCCGGCTGCCGATCATGAGCACGGCTATCGTCGTAGCGTTCATGAATACCGTCATGACGGGCGACAGGAATATCATCACCTTGAAAGCCGATATACCGGTCTTTTTCAGATCTTCGTTCGCCGCGCCGAATTTCTCTTTTTCGTGCTCTTCACGGACGAAGGATTTGACGACGCGCATGTTCGTCACGTTTTCCTGCACTGTCGAATTGAGTTTGTCTATCTTCGTCTGCACGAGACCGAAACGGCTGAAGCCGGTCTTTATGATGAATACGACCGAAAGAAGCATCAGCGGTATCGTGACCGCGAGAACGAGCGCGAGCGACGGGCGAAGGATTATCGCCATTATAAGCGCGCCGATGAGCATGCCCGGAGCGCGGAGCGCCATACGCAGACCCATATTTATCATGTTCTGCATCTGCGTTACGTCGTTAGTGAGCCTCGTCACGAGGGAGCCGGTCGAAAACCGGTCGATGTTCGCAAATGAGAACGCCTGGACTCTTCTGTAAATGTCCGCGCGAAGGTCGGCGGCAAAGTTGACCGACGCTTTTGCGCCGAAATACGCGCCGCCTACGCCGCCCGCCATCATCACGAGCGCGATGACCGCCATGAGTATCGCCACCCACGTCGGATAAGACCAGCCGTACGTTACCGAATTGTTTATGACGAGCGACAGGCACATCGGCATAAGTATCTCGCCGATGACCTCGACTATCATGCAAAGCGGTCCCGCTATGAAATACTTCAGATACGGCTTGATATATTTGAACCACCTTTTCAAATCTTCTTACCTCTCAGATTCCCTATCATTTTTTTCATGCATCCGATAAGCGAGTCGAGCTCTTCTTCGGAAATACCGGCGCACATCGCCGTGTCGACCTCGCCGAATATCTCGCCCGAGCGGGCGACGAGCTTTTTCGCTTCTCCGGTCAGCTCGATCGTGTTCGTTCTCGCGTCGTTTTCACGCGGAGAGCGTGTTATCAATCCTGACTTTTCGAGCTTTTTGAGCGTCACCGCGACCGCGGCGGGACTTATTTCAAGCGCTTTGGCTATATCGGTCTGCGACACGGCTTTGTCGCCGCGGCACGACAGATACATCAGTATCATATGCTGGCTTCTGTGTATGCCGAGCTCGTTTATGGCTGATTCGACGGCGCTTCTGTGCAGTCTGTCGGCAAGCATCATGTATTTGACCGCCGCCACACTCTTATTGTCGGTTTTGTTTTGCAAAACTATCCTCCTCTCTGTTAACCCGTTAAATATTAACGTGTTAATTGTAACGTTTTCTCCGCTTCAAATCAACGCGTTTTTTGTAGTTATTTTATAGCCGGAATGTTAATTAGTTAAGTTTCAAAAAATTGCGTTTTTGTCTTGACTTTTTCGCGGAGCCGGAGTATTATATATTTAAAGACGTTTAACGGAGTTTATTCTGATGTTTTTTATAATCGCGGCTTACGCCGTATCGGCGGCGGTGCTTTACGCCGCCGGTATGCGGCGGTGCGGTAAAGACCCTGTATTCTCCGCTCCCGGCCGCTTCGTTTTCACGTTTCTGTCGCTTACGTGGGGACTGCCGATGACGGTCGCCGGCGCGGTCGCCGCTCTTTTTCTGCTCGTTACCGGGCACAGACCGAAGCGGTTCGGCTACTGCGTTCTGTTTGAACTGAAAAAGCTCGGATTCGGTCTGTCTCTCGGGCTTTTCATCATCGCGCCGCAAAACGACCTTCGCGCCGCGGCGCACGAACACGGTCACAGCGTACAGAATATTTATTTCGGACCGTTTATGCCGCTTTCGGTGGGCGTGCCGTCGTTAATACGGTATCATTTCAGACGTATCAAAATGAAAATAACGAAAAGACCGTGCAGGCGCGTTTACGACGGCGTGTGGTTCGAGCGTTCCGCAACCGAAAGCGGTCTTGACATGCAGAAAAACGTGAGGAGATAAGCAAATGAACAAAAGAATGCCGAAAGACAAGCTCGTCATTGGCGCGTATATCCTACAGCCTTACGCGCAGACGGAAAAACACATCAAAGAACTGCGCGAGTGCGGTATCGAGCTGATCGTATGTTTCAGACCGAAAGACAGAAGCGTGCTCGATCTGCTTTACAAGCATCGCGTCGGCTGTATCTTATCGGGGATTTTACCGGGCTGGTGGGGCGGCGACGGTCAGAGCGCAGGGACGCTGCACGAGAGGAACCCTCTGTCTCTGTACGAAAAAGCCGCCGCGGATTTTGAAGATCACCCGGCGGTTTGGGGCGTGGATATCGGCGACGAACCGTCCGCGCTCGACTTCGACCACTACGGCAAAATCGCAAGGCAGACAGAAAAATCGTTCCACAACCAGTTCGCGTACCTTAATCTGTACCCGAACTACGCGTCAGTCGCCGGCAACAACGAAGATCAGACGCAGTGCCAGCTCGGAACGGCGACGTATAAAGAGCATATCGACAGATATATCGAAAAGATCGACCTGCCTTATATCAGCTACGATTTTTACCTCTACCCTCTGCCGGAGTCGATCGGCGTCGGCAAGATGCTCGACAATTTCAGGATAGTCGCGGAAGCGTGCCGTAAGACCGGACGTGATTTCTGGTACATACCGCAGGTCAACGGTCTGCATGAAACGGATTTCACGAGCGAGAATATGCTCCGTTATCAGGCGTATTCGGCGCTCTGCTACGGCGCGACGGTCATAAACTGGGCGTGCTATACCGGCGGCTGGTGGTGCAACAACGTGCTCGATACGAACGGTGAAAAAACCGAACAGTATGAGAAGCTGAAAAAGATCAACGCGGAGCTTGAAAAATTCGGCGTTGAATATATGAAATACGAGGTAACGGACACTCATCTGCTCGGCTTTTGCGGCGAAGGATGGCTCCCTGTTTTCCCCGACATAAAAACAGCCGATAAACTCGATACCGGCGCGGTGAGAGGTCTCTGCTCCGACGGAGAGCTTATAGTCGGCGAGGCGGTATGCAGAACGGATAAAGAAAAGCGAGCGCTGATAATCCTCAACGCGTCCGACCCTTACGACAGAACCGGAAAGAAAGTAAAAGTCCGCTTCAGCGCGTTTATGCGCGAGGTACAGATATTCTGCGCGGACGAACCGGTCTATCTTGACAAAACGGAAGACGGATACGGGTTCGAGCTCGAAGCGAGCCGCGCCGTGATCATAACGTTACAGTAAAATATACCGCTTACGCGGTTTAACGGAGAATGATATGAAAATAAATGCAAAAACCAAAAAACTCATTTTATCGGCGATAACCGTACTGATCGTCGCCGCCGCCGTATTTCTGATACAGAAGTACGTACTGCCGAGATTTGAAAGCGGCTCCCCGGCGTCCACGGTCGCGGTACAGACTAACGCCGATACGAAGCCGCAGACGCCCGAACAGACAAAAGCGGAACCGAAGACGGAAGCAAAAACGGATGCGCCAACCGAAGCGAAGATCAAAGAAAACGGCGTTTACACGACCAAAGAGGACGTCGCGCTCTATATCCACACCTACGGTAAGCTGCCTTCCAATTTTATTAAGAAAGCAGAAGCCGAAGCTCTCGGCTGGCCGGGCGGCGATCTCGAACCGTACGCGCCGGGCAAGTGTATAGGCGGCGACAACTTCAGCAACCGCGAAGGGCTCCTGCCTAAAGCAAGCGGCAGAAAATACACCGAATGCGATATAGATACGCTCGGCGCGAAATCGCGCGGAGCGAAGCGCATAGTGTTTTCAAACGACGGTCTGATCTTCTATACCGACGACCATTACGAGAGCTTCACGCAGCTTTACTGAGGCGTATATGAAGACTGTAATGCTTGACTGCCGTATGATGACGGCAAAAAAAGAGGCTCACGAATATATCGCCTCAAAACTCGGTTTTCCCGGTTACTACGGCAAAAATCTCGACGCGCTCTACGACTGTCTTACCGAATTCTGCCGCGATATGCTGATAGTGATACGCTTTTCGTCCGCGCTTGAAGATAATATCGGCGAATACGGCGCGGCGCTTATCGATACGTTCAAAGACGCGGAAAAAGAAACGGCGTCCCTCTCGGTCGTCGTAACGAAAAAATAGGAGGCGCGTATGCTGTTATCGACGCAAACGCAGAGACTGCAAAACAAATTCGGATACGAAAAGGCGTTTGAAATACTGAAAGGCGCCGGTTACGACGCGTTCGATCTGTCTCTTTTCCACCCGATATACAAGGGCGACCCGCTTTTTACAGACGATTACAGACCGTACGCAGAAAAACTGCGCGAACACGCGGATAAGATCGGCATAAAATGCAACCAGAGCCACGCGCCGTTCCCGTCGAGCGTCGGCGAACCGGAAAAGGATGAAACGATATACAAAAGCATCATCCGCGCTATGGAGATCGCGTCGGTACTCGGCGCGAAATATATCATAGTCCATCCGAAACAGCATATGCCTTACAGAAAAAACGCCGCGAAACTGCGCGAGATAAATATAGAGTTTTATAAAAGTCTGATACCGTACTGCGACAAGTTCGGCATAAACGTCGCGGTCGAGAATATGTGGCAGATGAACCCGATCGGCAATAAAACGATCGTGGACAGCACCTGCTCGCGCGCCGAAGAGTTCTGCGATTATATCGACTCCGTCGGCAGCGAGCGGATCGGCGCGTGCCTCGATATAGGCCACGTGTCTCTGTGCGGCGAAGATATGAGCGTTATGATACGCGGCCTCGGCGGCAAGCGGCTGAAAGCTCTGCACGTGCACGATACGGACGGGTATCGAGATCTGCACACTCTTCCTTTCACCTCCGAAAACGATTTCGGTCTTGTTATGAAACTGCTTGCCGAGATCGGCTACGAAGGCGATCTGACGTTTGAAGCGGACAGTTTCTTTCACAGCTTCCCCGTCGAGATGTACCCCGACGTCGCCGCTTTCATGGCGAAGACCGGACGGCAGCTCATAAAAATGTTCAACGAATCAAAATAACGCCCGAAGGTCAATTTAAACTTCATAATGCAAAAAGGTTGTTTTGAAGCCTGAATCATTATTCAGACGGTCAAACAACCTTTTTCATTTGAAACTAAAGAGATCTTCTTATCAAATAATCGGGCGCGTGCGGGTACGCAAAGGTTTTCTTCACCGGATGCGATAATTATCGCGCGGTCGGCGGGTGGGGGACACCGACCGCGGTGCTTCGCACAAAAATTCCGGTGAAGAAAACCGACGCGGTCATCCGCGACCCCGCGAGTGGGATCGGCTGAATCTGCTGTGCTGAAACGGTTATTTTGACTTATTATTCCGTCTTATTGATCTTGAACGTCGCAAAGACGGGCAGATGGTCGGATATCCAGCAGCCGTTTTCGCTCATCAGAAACGTTTCATAAGTAAGCGCTTCGGTGTTTGCGGGGTCATAGAACGCGTAATCAATCGGTTCGCGCGTGGGTTCATACGCTTTGTCGTTTTCTTCGTAATATTTCGTCATCGTTGCGGTATGGTTTTCGTCGACGGTGACCGGAGCGCCGAAGCGCGAGTCGGCGAGCGTCATTTTATAAGTTTTGCCGTCTTCGGCTGTGACGGTCCTTTCGCCGGTGATCATTTTATAAAGCGCGTACGTTTCGCCTTTGCTCGTGGTTTTCCTGTTATTCAGGTCTCCGGTGAGAAACTGCGGCATACCGGCGAATTTTTCTGCGGCGAATTTTATTATTACCGCCATCTGCGCCTTGCGGATGTTGTTGCCGGTCGTCGAGTCGTTATTGCCGTTATGGTCGAGGTGCGTGTTCATATGAGCGAACTGCACGCCGGTCGCTTTATCTTTCAGGATCGCCCACGTACAAATCCTCGGGTAGTTCGCGCCGGCGACCGACGAACCGGCCTTGTCGGGCGTATCGGAGAGCCAGAACGTGCCGGAATCGACGAGTTCGAATTTGTCTTTTCTGTAATATATCGGGTTCGCTTCTCCGCCTTTGGTGCGCGCTTCGCCGACGCTTGCGTAGCTGTCGTTGAAGACGTACGTATCGAGCCAGTTTCTCCAGTTCGTCGTTACTTCCTGCATACCGACGACGTCAGGTCTGATCTCGTCGACGAATTTACGGTACATTTCAGATCTTACGGAAAACGGCGCGGCGTTGCCGTTTTCAGTCTGCACGTTGAACTGAAGCAGACGGAGATTATAATTTTCCGCCGTCTGTTCTTCGACAGTATAAACGTCGTTTTCTTTATATTTTTCCGCTTCTTCTTTATCGCAGACGAGTATCGAGCTTATCATAACGCTCTCGCCGTCTTTAGCGGCGAGCTGTTCGAACGCGAGGCGGAAAACGGAAAATTCCGAAGCCGCGGAGGCGGCTGAAAAGTCGAATACGACGTAATGCCAGCCGTCGCCGCCGGGGATTTTTGTGAAAACTTCGGCTTTCTTTGATTCGTTATCCTTTTCGGACGCCGACGCTGTCAGCGTGAACAGTCTGTCGTTCAATCCGTCGGCTTTTATTTTAAGCACGACGAACGGTTTTTCCGACAGATCGACGGCTTCAAGCCCTGCCGACCGGCAGAATTCGGCGTATTTGAAATACACGTAAGGCGAACGGAGATTTGCTTTTTTGATATTATCGGTCGAAAGCGTTATGACTTTATCTTCTTCCTCGTCTTCGGCTTCGCCGACGGCGCAGTATTTCGCTTTTGTAAAGTACGACTTTATACCGTACTCGAGCGCCGCGCGGACGTCTATGTGACCGGATTCGAGCAATGCGGGCGCTTCGGTGACGGCTTCTTCTGTCGTCTGTTCCTCCGTCTGCGGTTCGGTCTTTAATTCGGCCGTGACGGCTTTTTCCGTCGCCGCCGTTACGGTCTTTTCGGTCTCGCTTTGCGCAGGCTCGCCGCCGGTACAGCCGGTCAGCGCCGCAAAACACGCCAAGGCGACAAGCAAAGCCGCGGCGGCTTTAATTATACGCTTTTTCATTTTCGGTCCTTTCAAGATCGGTTTTTCAGATTATGAAAAGCTTCGGGTGAGTTTTTCGTGATCGGTGCGAGTTTTTCGCACCTTTCCGCCTCTTCACAGGCGCCGCAGGTGTCGATCGCTTTTTTGAGCGCGCACTGTCTGACCGCGCACAGCGACTCGCAGTATACTGTTTTTACGCCGTCGGCGCGGCAGCCTTCGCAGTTGATCATCTGCGGCGTGATTTCGACGCCGTTCAACTCCGACCAGAGTTTTGCGACCTTTTCGCGCAGGGCTTTATCGTCGTTCACCGTTGCGATATACGCCTCGCATTTTGAGCAGTCGAGGCCGCAGTACGCTATACTGTTTTTCATATTTCTCTCCTTTACGATCCGTTCTGAAATCATTATATACGTAATGTGTGAACTTTTCAATATAAAAAAGCCGGGCTGACGCAAAATCAGCCCGGCCGCCGGTTTATCATGATATCTTGTTTTTCAGCCGCAGGTTGTCCGATATCATGGCGATGAATTCGCTGTTCGTCGGTTTGCCGCGGTTGTTCTGTATCGTATAGCCGAAATAGGAATAGAGAGTGTCGTAATCGCCTCTGTCCCACGCGACTTCAATCGCGTGGCGTATGGCGCGTTCGACTCTCGAAGACGTGGTCCTGTACTTTCTCGCGACCGACGGATAAAGCAGTTTCGTTACCGAGTTTATCACTTCGTTATCGGTTATCGCCATAAGTATCGCAGAGCGCAGATACTGATATCCTTTTATATGCGCCGGAACGCCTATCTGATGTATGATATCAGTCACCTGCGACTCGATATCGTTGTCACGGTCGACCGGCAGTCTGGCTTTCGCTTCGCCGGTCTTGTAGCTGAAAAGTCTTTTCAGACGCTCGACGAGAAGTACCGTATCGAGCGGTTTGAGCATACAGTAAGCCGCTCCGGCCTCGTCGGCTTCGATGAACAGATTCGGGTTGCCGACAAACGTGGTGGCGATGAATTCTGGCTGCTTGTCCTTCGGCAGATTCTCTTTGACGGCTTTGATGAGCCTCAGGCCGTCGGGCTTCTGCAAAAGGAAATCGCATATCACGAAATCGGGCAATATGACTTTTGCTTTAGCCAGCGCGTCTTCACCGTTGTACGCTTCGTCGCAGAGAAAATCTCCCTCTCTGACGAGAAACTCGTGAGTGTTTTTACAGTATTCCCTGTCGGGATCTGCGATCAATACTTTTATTTTGACATTCATGATCCTTGCCTTTCCTTTTTTTGGTATTTTACGGTAATATATTACCATATATTTCCAAAAATTGCAAGGTATTTTGCGAAAAAAGATTTACAAATTTTTCCATTTGGATTTGTGCAATTTGCCTATTACCTGATCCTTTCGACGCCTTTTCCGGAGATATCGAAAACGACGGTGCCGTCAGACTGAGTGATCGCTGTTTCCATGCCCGCGTCTTCAAGTCTTTTCGCCGTCTCTTTCGACGGGTGACCGTATACGTTTTTGCCGCAGGAGATGACCGCGTACTCCGCGCCGGAAAGACCGAGCAGGTCCTCGCTGCAGGATCCGCCCGAGCCGTGCATAGGCAGTTTTATTATATCGCACGATAACCCGTACGGAAAAGCGTCGGTCACTTTCTTCACCTGTTCTCCGTTTATATCGGCAAACCACAAAACGGCGTTTTCGCCGTACGTGACGCGGACCGCCGCTCCACCGTCGGAAGACGATGCCGGTTCATCCGTAGGGGACAGAACTTCGATACCGATACCGCCGGCGCGGTACGACTGACCTGCGTATATATCGATAACGACAGAGCTCTTGTTCGTCGCTTTCAGAGTCAGATAATTCGTCTTGCCGCCGTCGTATGAAAGCGGCAGTAGCAGATTTTCGACTTTGAACCGCTGCGTTATCTTTTTTGAATCGGCGCAGTTTTCGTTTTTGTAATCGGGCACGATGAAATAATCTATCGTTTCTATGCCGGCGCGTTTCAGATATCCGGCGATCTTGCTGCATTTGCCGTGAGGCGAGCCGATGAGGACCGAGGCGTCTTTCGTGTAAAACAATGCGCAGTCGTTGTATCCGACGTCGAAGAAAACGGCTCTCATCACCCCGTCCGGCGGATCGACCGGAATGACAGAATGCGACACGCTGTACCCTGCCGCCGCCAACGCGACGATAAGCACCGCCAATATAACGGTGCTTATCACTTTTCGTTTATTCATCTTCGACCGCGGCTTTTGCGGAGGTTATTTCTTTGATGATCTCCGTCGGGAATTTCGGTTTTCTGTCGTAGGTATAAAGACCGTTCTGCTCCTGCTCGACGTCGGTCAGCTGTGTATAACAGAAAGCGCAGATCTTGTCGTTCTGTAAAAGCGCTGAGACGAGACCTCTGTATCTTTCGATAAACTCATCCATACCCTCGGGCGCTTTGCCGTAGCCCCAGCCGTCGTTTTTGCCGGGGGACCACCACGTGCCGCCGAATTCGGATACGAAGCAGAGCTCTTTCGGCAGCGCTCCGAGACCTTTTATCGCGTCCGGATTGCCGCCGTCCATAAGTCTGTCGAAATTCGCCTTGAATTTAGCCGGATCCTGCTCGTAGTCGTGGCAGTCGTACATAT
>JAEEJH010000068.1 GCA_016281775.1 Clostridiales bacterium
GCCCGCGCGTATGTCCGTGCCGTCGTACGCGTATCTGTTGTTGAGAGTTCTGATATAAAACGCCGGCACGTGCTCGAAGCACGATCTCATCACTCTGCCGTTCAGCTGAGCGTCGTAAAGCGCGTCGAGCGCGCGGTTCATTGCGTAAAGCGACGGGCGCTTTCTGTCGGCGCACGTAAGCACTCCGGTCAGAAGCGAAGCAGAAGACGCGTCCGCTCCGCCCTTGCCGGTGCGGAAGGCTATATAAGTCAGATCGTTTTTGAATTTTTTATCGGTTATGAGCGTGAAGCCCACGCCCTTTTTAAGTTCCGTTCGAATATTGTCCATTTAAGTTACCTGCCCGCTTCTGACCGCCGTCAGTTCGGGCTTCAAAAAGTATTTCATTCGCCGCTCGAGAAAATCGAATGACGAAAAGTTCTTCAGCGCGTCCGCGAACATCGGGTCGGCGTTACCGAAAACGAAATCGTGCAGAAGTTCCGTAAGAAAATCGTATCCCGGAGATTCTTCCCACGTGACGCGCACGCCCTCTTCGCACGGTCTGACCGTTATATAACGCACGTTCGGAAGCTCGGGAAAGCAGACGGTAACGCGTAAGCACGGATCGTCTCCGACCGAATATACCGCGTATGCGGAGGTGAGTATATCCTCGCCGCCGTACGTTATGCACGAAGGCGCCGCGCAGGTGAAGCCGAACGGTATCGCGTATTCAGCGCCGCCCTCGACGGTTTTGAATACGCCGCCGTCCTCGCCAAACGAGAGGGAAACGGAGGTAAGCCCTTTTGCAAAATTGTTGTGGACTCCCTGGTATAACTCGGGCATTATGCTGATGCCGAATCCGTCTTTGGCGTCCACTGTAAAATCTCCGGCAAAACCGGAAAGTTCGTCAAAGTCCGGCGCGCTGCCGCCGCCGGCGACGGTTTCGGCGTCGGTGCCGCGCATCGCGAGCCGCTTTTCGGCGTACCGGAGAGCTTTGCGCGCTTCTTCGTCTTCGCAAAGCTCCGCGTCGGGACGGAAACCGCCGCCGAAAAACCTGTCGGTTATTTTATATATCTGACTGCTCTGGAATATCTCGTCGGTACCCGCGGTCGTCAGTATCATGAGGTTTATTTTCGGAAAAACGATCAGGTTCTGCCCGAACATGCCGTTGAACAGATATTCCGATCCGTCGGCTTTGCACCAGATCTGATATCCGTAATCGAAATCGCCGCTCTTTTTCGGCGTCGTGATCTGTTTTTTCGTCGACTGTTTTATCCAGTCTTCGCTTATCAGCCGTTTGCCCTCCCAGACGCCGCCGTTAAGGTAAAGCTGACCTATTTTGAGCATATCGTCAGGGTAAAAATACAGCCCCCAGCCGCCTTTTTCTATGCCTTTCGGGCATTTTTCCCAGTATACGTCCGTTATGCCGAGCGGCTTGAAAATGCGTTCGTCGAGCAGTTCGAACAGTCCCTTGCCGGAAAGCTTCTTCACCGCCGCCGAGATCATATACGTGTTCATGCTGTTGTATTCGAAATTCGTACCGGGGCGGAATTTGTAACCCGAATCGAGATAAGCGCGCACCCAGTCCGTATCGGTTACGGAGCCGGTCTCGTTGAATCTTGCGCCTGTGCTCATATTCAGCAGATGCTTCATCTTCACGGCTTTGTGAGTCTGCCTCGTCAGCGGATTCAGTTCGGCGGCAAATACGTCCGCGACGCTCATCTCCGTATCGGCGGCGCCGTCGCCGCACAAAAGACCGAAACCGAGCCCGGTAAGCGATTTGCACATCGAATGCGATACGTGCCATATATCCGTCGAATAAGGGAAGAATTCGCCGCAGGCGATCTTTTTTCCGTTGCGCACTACGGTGACGGTCTGCATTTTGATCGTCGGTTCGCGCTGCAGACGTTTGAAATATTCGAGTATATAGCCGCTTTTTATCCCCTGAGATTCGGGGCTGCCCGAAGGCAGAGCCGACGGCGTGCGGCACGGATACGGCGGTCTTCTGCGCGTTTCGCTTACCGCCTCCGTCACGTTTTCGGACCGCGTGAACCACTGATAGATCATATGCGTCGCGTTTCTCGTTGCTTTAAGATCCATACTCCGCCTCCTTTACACGTATTATACAATAAATTTTGCGCAAAATAATGTATGTTCGGTAAACTTTTATATTATCGGACGTCAAACCCGAAACAAAAAAATTGAAAAAAAGTTAAAAAACTATTGACAATTATATAAAAGCGTGATATGATATATACAACCAAAAAATTTTCAAAGGAGAAACAAAATGAAAAAAGTACTTGCAGTCCTTATCGTTGCCGTTATGGCAATATCGCTTATGGGCGTTGCGGTCAGCGCCGAAGGCGAGACCCTGAAGATCTTCTTAGGCGACACTGAAGCAACCGCGGACGTCGTTCCCGGCGGCGGCATGACCGTTGAACAGAGCGGCACCGGCGTTATCGCGACCAACGCCGGATCGGGCGACCCGTGGATCTCCGTTGAATTTGCAGAGGGCGTAGATATGTCCGTATACAAATTCTTTACGGTGACTTACCGCTGCGATTCCGAGATCGGCTCTAACAACACCTATATGAAGACCTCCGGTTACATCGGCGCCGGCGACGGCGGCGACTGGGAATCCCACGGCATGGGCGGCACCGCTGACGGCGAATGGCATTCCGTAGA
>JAEEJH010000069.1 GCA_016281775.1 Clostridiales bacterium
TAATATGTCCGAACTTTTGAACGGGTTTGGACTTTATAGGGCTACCGCGAGAAGCGATAGCCCTTATATATTATTGCACAGTTAGAAAAACTATATGACATACTGCGTGAGCTTTCCCTTTTCTTCGAGGCCTTCGAAATCCCTCTGCCGCAAAACTTCGTAAACGGCGACGGCGACGGAGTTCGAGAGATTCAGCGAACGCAGTGTCTGCCTCATCGGGATGCGGACGCAGTTTTCGTAGTTATCGTATAACAGTTTTTCGGGCAGACCTTTCGTCTCTTTGCCGAACATTATGAAAACGCGTTTCGGATATTTCACGTCCGTATACGCTTTTTTCGCTTTCGTGGTGAAGAAATAGATATTTTCGCCCGCGTTTATTCTCATAAAATCGTCGAGGCTTTCGTAGTAGGTTATATCGAGCTTGTCCCAGTAATCGAGGCCGGCGCGCTTGAGTTTTCTGTCGTCGATCTCAAAGCCGAGCGGCTTTATAAGGTGCAGAGAAGCGCCGACCGCCGCGCACGTTCTCGCTATATTGCCGGTGTTCTGCGGTATCTCCGGCTCGCAAAGCACTATATTTATATCCATTTTGACCGTCTCCCGAATGAAAATTTACAAATTTCGGTTTTAATGTGTATTCGTAAAATGTATAATATCATAAAATAGTATGCTTTTAAACTTATATTTTTGAATTTTTTTACCGGAGTTGTAAATATGGGTATTTTAAATAAGCTGTTCGGTACTTACAGCGAAAGACAGATCAAAAAAATAATCCCGACCGTGGACAAGATCGAAGCGCTCGCCGACGAATACAAGGCGAAGAGCGACGAAGATCTGCGCGGTATGACGGATAAATTCAAACAGAGGCTCGCCAAAGGCGAAACGCTCGACGACATTCTGCCCGAGGCGTTTGCGACCGTACGCGAAGCGGCCGACAGAGTGCTCGGCAAACGTCCTTTCCGCGTTCAGCTGATCGGCGGCATCATACTTCATCAGGGGCGTATCGCCGAGATGAAGACCGGCGAAGGCAAAACGCTCGTCGCGACTCTGCCGGCGTATCTCAACGCGCTGACCGGCAAAGGCGTTCATATAGTCACGGTCAACGACTACCTCGCGACCGTCGGCAGCGACGAAATGGGCAGAGTATATAACTTTCTCGGCCTTTCGTGCGGACTTATAATCTCAAACGAGCACGACGGCGATAAAAAACGCGCCGCCTACGCCGCCGATATAACGTACGGAACGAACAACGAATTCGGCTTCGACTATCTGCGCGACAACATGATGACGAGAAGAGAGCGCATGGTGCAGAGGGGTCACGCTTACGCGATAATCGACGAGGTCGACTCGATACTCATCGACGAGGCGAGAACGCCGCTGATCATATCCGGCCCGGGCGAAAAGGCGACGGATCTTTACGATCGCGCCGAGGCGTTCGTCAAAACGCTGCGCAAGTACGTCATGAAAGAGATCGACTCCAAAGAAGATATGGACGCAAACGAAGAGATCTCCGGCAACTACGATTACATCGTTGACGAAAAGGCCAAGACGTCCGTTCTGACAAAGCGCGGCATCGAGAAGGCGGAGAAGTATTTCAACCTTGAAAACTACGGCGACCCCGAAAACGCCGAGATAGCGCACCACATAAACCAGGCTATAAAAGCGCACGGCAATATGCATATAGACGAAGACTACGTCGTAAAAGACGGCGAGGTCATAATCGTCGACTCGTTCACCGGCCGACTCATGTTCGGGCGCCGTTATAACGACGGACTTCACCAGGCGATAGAGGCGAAGGAGGGCGTCGTCATCGAAAAGGAATCGAAGACATTCGCGACGATAACCTTCCAGAACTATTTCAGAATGTACGGCAAGCTCGCCGGTATGACCGGTACGGCGCTCACCGAAGACGAGGAGTTCCGCGAGATATACAATCTTGACGTCGTCGAGATACCGACGAACAAGCCGATGATACGTATAGACCGCGACGACGTGGTGTACAAGACCGCCGAATCGAAGCTCAACGCGATAGTCGAGCAGATCAAGGCGTGCCACGAAAAGGATCAGCCGGTCCTCGTCGGTACGATAACGATAGACAAATCCGAAATGTTATCGAAGCGTCTTAAAAAAGAGGGCATACAGCACGTAGTGCTGAACGCCAAATATCATGAAAAAGAAGCGGAGATAGTCGCTCAGGCGGGCTGCCCCGGCGCGGTTACGATATCTACGAATATGGCGGGCCGCGGTACCGACATCATGCTCGGCGGCAACCCCGAATGGCTTGCCAAAGCCGAAATGAGAAAAATGGGCTATACCGAAGAGGTAATAGCTCAGGCGCCCGGTACGTCGCTTTCCGTTACGGACGAAGTCGTCGAGGCGAGAAAAGTTTTCCGCGAGCTTTATCAGAAGCATAAGGAAGAGATCGTACCGGCTTACGAAAAAGTCAAGGCGGCGGGCGGTCTGTTCATTCTCGGTACGGAACGGCACGAGAGCAGACGTATAGACAATCAGCTCCGCGGCCGCGCCGGACGTCAGGGCGACCCCGGCGAGTCGAGATTCTACATCTCGTTTGAAGACGATCTGATGAGACTGTTCGGCTCCGAAGACAGAATGAAATACGCCGTGAGCCTCACGCCCGACGGCGTGCCGATTGAGGCGAAGCTGATCTCGAGCGTCATCGAGAGCGCGCAGAAGCGGCTCGAAAGCATCAACTTCGAACGCAGAAAGAACGTTCTGATGTACGACGACGTGATGAATCAGCAGAGAAAACAGATCTACGAACAGCGCAACGAGATACTTGACGACAGCGATATCCGCGACAAGATCATGGAGATGATCGAGCAGACCGTCGAAGAAGCGGCGGCGAGATGCACCGCCTCCGACGACAGAAGCGACTGGGGCTTCGACGAACTGCGCAGCAAATACCGCGGCATAATCGTATCCGACAGCGATTTCCGCTACACGCCCGAAGAACTCGAGGCGGTCAAGCCGGAAGACATAGCCAATGAAATGAGGCAGCGCGCCATGGCGCGCTACGCCGAGCAGGAGAAGCTTTTCGGCGAGAATATGCGCCATTTTGAGAGGGACGTGCTTCTCATGACGCTCGACAGTCTTTGGATGGATCATATAGACGCGATGGACGACGTGCGCGACGGCATCGGTATGCAGGCGTACGCGCAGAGAAACCCGGTGACGGAGTTCAAACTCGTCGCGTCCGACGCGTTCGACGATATGATAGAAGATATCCGCGAGACGACGGTCAGAAGGATACTCGGCTACCGCCCGCAGACGAAGATCGTACGCACCGAAGACAGAAAAATGTCAACGTCTGCCGGTACGGACAAATCGGTCAAGAAAAAACCGATAGTCAAAAAGGACAAGGTCAAGCCGAACGATCCGTGCCCGTGCGGCTCCGGACTGAAATATAAGAAATGCTGCGGTAAACCGGGGAAATAAGGAGTGATGTTTGACGCTTCGCGCCAAATGATGAGACTGCGTCATGATGAGCGCTTCGCGCATGATGATCGTCCCGTCCGGGACGAATGAATAAACGTCGCCTTGCGCGGACCCCGGCGCTTGATACGTGCGCGTCGCGGAATCCCTGCAGGCGACGAATTTGGGGGTTACCGTGAACCCCCGTTGCAAACAAGTTCACAACGGGGAACCCCGGCCCACCCCTCCGGCGCGATAGATCGCGCCAACCCCCAAACCCCCTTAACCCCTCCCGCGACTTCGTCGAGGGGGCGCGGCGGGCTGACGCGAAGTAAGAGGTAAAAGTGAACAGTGAATATGTTTACCGACTTCTGCATAAACATAATCGCTTCATTCATACGACGTTTCAAGCCGATTTCTTCCGGTGATCTCGCGCGCGGCGCCCCCCTTTACCGCGCGCGATCATTCGGCACAGCCGAATGATCCGACCCTGACGTTTCGTGCATATCCCTAAACGGATCGCTGCCCCCCTGAAAGGATTGCGGGGGGGAAGGGGGTACGGGGGATATAGGGGGGTGGGGGATCCCCCGTAAAGAATTCCTATTTCACCCGGTTCGCAAGAACCGGATTTCACTGCCAAAAGCGATTTCGCCGCGAAAGCGATTTCACTCGTCGGCACTGCCGACGAATTTCACTGCGGCGCCTGCCGCCGGGGGGGAATCCCCCGAAAAAGTGAACGGTCAGAACAAATATAATTAGCAGGGGTCGGCGCATGCGAGAACCCCCAACACTCACTTCGTTCGTGCCGGGGAACCCCTTGCAGGTGTGACGAGATAATAAGGTATTGTTATGGGCTTCGGATTGATTTTTTTAGGTTATATATTCACGGTGTTCGATATGGGCTTCATAGTGAACGAAGCCCTTTCGGTGTTTGTTTGCAAGATACTTTGCGTATGCGGATACGCCGTGCTGATCTGCGGACTCTGTAAGTATTCCAAATATTCCGCCGGGGCGAAAAGGTCGCTTTTCGCGTTCATCGCGCTCGCCGTGTTTCAGGCGGGGGACGGAGTCGTACAGGGACTGTGGCACTTCGGCGCGATAGACAGCCGGATCATGGCGGATATCCGCGTATTTCTGTTCCCGGCGACTGCCGTCTTGTACGCCCTGTCTCACATACTGCTGCTTGCGATAAGGCGGACCGCGATCGAAACGGAGTGCCCGAAAGTGCTCAAAAAAGCCGTGCAAAGCGTCGCGCTGACGGGAGCGTTCTGCGTTATCAATCTGGCGGCGTCTTTACCGCTTGATCTCGGCGATCCTGTCAGCGTCATAAGATACGTACTGTTCCTCGTCGTTACCGCGGTCAACGCCGTAACGCTTTATTCGGCTTATATGTGGATCTGCCTCGATACGGACCTTGAAAAAGAACGCATCGAAATGGCTAAATGGAACAAAAAAATAAAATAGCGTCATCCGGATAAATAAAAAGAAAAGTCCTCCCGGCCAAATAAGCCGAAAGGACTTTGTTTTTTGTAAATACGGGCTTTATTCCGAGCGCAGCGCGAGAACGGGATCTTTGTGCGAGGCTTTGTTTGCCGGTATGAGACCGCCGAGAAGCGTAAGACCTATGCTGAGCAGCACGAGCACGACCGCGCCGAGCAGCGGCAGCGAAGCGTTTATTTCGCTTTGATCTATCAGTAAGTGTATTATCGCGTTGCCCGGTATCAGCAGAAGCAGAGTGGCTCCCACGCCGATGAGCCCCGACAGCAGACCTATGATGAACGTTTCGGCGTTGAATACCTGCGAGATATTGCGCTTTGACGCGCCGATCGCGCGCAGTATGCCGATCTCTTTCGTACGTTCGAGCACGGAGATATACGTTATTATGCCTATCATTATCGATGAGACGACGAGAGATACGCTGACAAACGCTATGAGAACGTACGATATGACGTTTATTATCACCGTTATCGAAGACATGAGCAGACCTACGTAATCCGTATATACGATCTTGCCGCCTTCTTTTGCCGTTCTGTTGTAGGCGGTTATCGCTTCGGTTATCCTGTCTTTGTTTTCAAACGTGTCGGTGTAGATATTTATCGAGGTCGGAGAGTCTGCGTCGACTACGCCGAACAGCGCCATATTTTCTTCATACGAGCCGGACGAAACGTACGTGTCGTATATCGTTATCAGCAATCCTTCGGGCGGCGACTGCATTATAAGATCCGTTATCGCGGCGAGGTCCGTCTCGCTCGCGGTCCCGCCGCCGGACATCGAAGCCGAGAGCGCTGCGAGCTGAGCCATATCTATCTCGGTCTCGGCGAGATCCGAGAATTTGACCGCGCCGGTCATCATCAGCTCGCGGCAGAGTTTCGCCTTATCCGTAACGCCGAGCGAAGCGACGTATTTTTTCGCGTCGGCTTTTTTCGTCTCGTCGTCAGCCGGAGAGAATGAAAGACCGCTTACCACGTTCGTCTCGGGGTCGTTTCTCTGCGCGGTGACTATCTCGCTTTCGTCCGTCGATCTGATCATAAAATCCGTCAGGGCTTTCGTGTAACCGACGGTCGATGTGACCGATACGCCGGTAGTCGAACCGTTCGGTCTGGCGATGCCGACTATTTTCAGTTTCAGCGCGGAATCCAGCAGGGCTTTGAAATCTTCGGTTATGCGGTCAGGACGGTAAAACGTGCCGTCTTCCGCCTTGACGTAACGGCCGGCGGCGGTGATGAGATAGAATTCTTTGTTCATTATCTCTTCGTAAGAAAATCTGTGCTGAGGCACGTCGACCGCTTCGCCCTTTTGTATCTTCGAGAATATTTCCTTGTATTCCGATTCGGCTATAAAGCCGAGGCGGTACAGCGTTCTGTACTGTATCTCGTTGTTTTCGTCAAGGAACAGCACGATCTCGTCGTAAGAAGAAGGCCACGAGCCGACTATGTCAAACGACGACTTTATCGCGCTGCCGACGTATCCGTCGGTCGACGGCAGGAGCTGAGAATACGTCGAGGGCATCATGCTGCTCGATATCATATAGGAAGAACCGCCGCCCGAGCTGTCGGAGGTGTTGACTATCGAACCGTCCGGCTCGTATGCGTAGACGCCGAAAGAGACGTCGTAGCCGTAAACGATGCCGTTTTCTCCGACGAACTCGTGTATCGGGCTCGTTTTGTCGTCGAGATATTTTTTAAACGATCTCAGATCGTTCTCCGTCACGCTCGACGTGAGCGCCGAAGCGGCTTTGAGCATCGTTCCGTTTGAATAAACGGCGTCGTTATCGTGCTTGTTTTCTTCCGCGGCTTTCGCACTCGAAGACATCACGCCGTTTATGTCTATCGTCTGTTTGTCTATCGTTATCGGGTACGACGACATCGTGCTTTTCTGAATATCGGTGATATAGTTGTTCACGCCGTTTGAAAGCGAGAGTATCAGCGCGATGCCGATTATGCCGATAGAACCGGCGAAGGCGGTAAGGACCGTTCTGCCTTTCTTGGTAAGCAGGTTTCTGAAGCTGAGCGCGAGCGCGGTGAAAAACGACATCGAAGCCTTTCCCATGTTCTCGTGGCGCGGCGGCTCGGCCTGCTCGCCCGGATCGTACGGATCTGTATCGCCGACTATCTTGCCGTCGCGCAGATTGACCGTTCTCGTAGCGTACTTTTCGGCGAGCTCCGGGTTATGCGTGACCATGACGACGAGATGATCCTTCGCTACGTTTTTCAAAAGCTCCATTACGGAAACGCTCGTCTCGGTATCGAGAGCGCCGGTCGGTTCGTCCGCGAGCAGTATTTCGGGATCGTTGACGAGGGCGCGCGCTATCGCCACGCGCTGCATCTGCCCGCCGGAGAGCTGATTCGGTTTTTTGTGTATCTGATCGGCGAGCCCCACGTCTTCAAGCGCCTTTTTTGCGCGTCTGCGCCGTTCGCCGCGCGATACGCCCGATATCGTCAGAGCGAGCTCGACGTTTGACAGTACCGACTGATGCGGTATCAGATTGTAAGTCTGAAACACGAATCCGACCGTGTGGTTGCGGTACGAATCCCAGTCTCTGTCTTTATATCTGTCGGTCGAGATGCCGTTTATTATGAGATTGCCTTCGTCATAGCGGTCGAGACCGCCGATTATATTGAGCAGTGTCGTCTTGCCCGAACCGGAAGGACCGAGCACGGCGACGAATTCGTTATCGCGCAGATTGAGGCTGACGCCGTCGAGCGCGTTAGTGACGAAACCGCCCACGTTATATTTTTTGTGTATATCAAGAATACGAAGCATAAAAAAAGACCTCCGCTTATTGTATTAACACATTAGCACAAAAATAATAACTCCGAATGACGGCGCGGTCACGATTCGGTTAAATTTTTCCGACATATTATGGAAAATCTTCACGCTGCCTGCTATTGACTTATTCATTTCTATGGTATACAATAATGAAAAAGGCGGTGAGGATTTGAAAGACAACAATAAACGCATATTCGAATATCTGAGCGTATATCTCAATTACGCTCCGCATTTCGTGAACAGAGAACTCATGGAGAAGACCGGCGGCGACGAGATCGCCTTCGCCGCGCTCATAGCGGCGGCGTGTATGCTCGATACGGTAAACGACAAAGACGACAGGGAACTTTACCGCGATTATCTGATACCGGCGGTGCATAAACTCGATCCGGCAGAATTCGAAGCGGACGCGTATTACAAAAACATAAAGCTTCCGAAAATAAAACAAAACGGCTGGGAACTGTCGTATCTCACCTGCAAAGCGTACGAAGCGTTCGTCTGCGGCGACCCCGTAACGATGAAGGACGGGCGCGTGATACCGCAGATCGGCTATTTCGAGCGCGATTTCGAATATCCGGCGGTCCTGCAGGACGGACGCGAATGGATGACTCTTCTGCCGAACGAGATAATAACGACGAAACCGCATATACAAAAAGCGCACGGTAAGGTCCTGACGTTCGGTCTCGGGCTCGGATATTTCGCATACTCCGCCGCAAACAAAATAAACGTCAAGACCGTAACCGTCGTCGAGCGCGACGGTGAGGTCATAAAACTTTTCGAAGATCACGTCCTGCCGCAGATGAAGTGCCGAGACAAGATAAAGATAATACAAAGCGACGCGTTCGAATACGCCGAAAAACGGATGGCGGCGGAAAGATACGATTTCGTTTTTACGGATATCTGGCACGATCCGTCCGACGGCGCGCCGCTTTATCTTAAAATGAAAAACTGCGAGCGGTATTCGCCCGGTTCGGAGTTCGCTTATTGGATAGAAGATACGATAAAACTGTATCTGTGATATTGACATGCGCGAAAATTTGGTTTATAATGGATATAATAAAACACGGAAGGTAACGTTATGAAACTCAATTACAAAAGAACGCTGCTCGTCGGCTTTGCGTTTTTCCTTATCTGTATGTTCTGGCAGGCGTACGATACGGTAATGCCGCTGATACTTACGAATAAATTCGGTATGGCGCAGACCTGGTCCGGCGCGATAATGGCTCTCGACAACGTGCTCGCGCTGTTCCTTCTCCCGTTCTTCGGGGCGCTCTCCGACAAATGCGCGTCGAAGCGCGGCAAGCGCACGCCGTTCATCGTCATCGGCACGATACTCGCCGCGGCGCTGTTCATCGGCCTTTCGCTGATCGACGCGAAACAGCTCACAAAACTCGAAGACGTCACTCCCGATAAATACGAAAGCTCGCTTTCCGTCATTTACGACGCCGATCCGGTAGTTACGGAGAAGCGCGAGACGAAAGACGGCATGACGTTCGGAGAAGCGATAAAAGACGTTTTTGCCGAGGGCAAAAAGGCGCATCTGTCGGAAATATTCCCCGAAAAGAGCGACTTTACGTCCATAAAGATGTACGACGAAAACGATAAGCTGACAGACGCCTATACCGATTACGTCGTACCGGCGCGCAACGCCTACGCGTGGCAGAAGACCGCGGAATCTCCCGCCGCGCTGATATTCTTCATCCTTCTGCTGCTCGCGGTGCTCGTATCGATGGGCATATTCCGCTCGCCTGCAGTCGCGCTCATGCCGGACGTGACGCCGAAACCGCTCCGTTCAAAAGCGAACGCGATAATCAACCTTATGGGCTCGTTCGGCGGAATACTCATACTCGTGCTCGGTATGATATTCAAGACCGGCTCGGCGAATAACGCTTTGATGAATTACATACCGTTCTTCTGCACGATATCGGTTTTGATGATAATTTCGCTCGTCATATTCAGAATAACGGTCAAAGAACCCGTCTGGGCGGCGGAAGCGGCGGAGATAAACGACCGACTCGATAAAGAAAACGACGAAGAAGAGAAGAAGACGGACGGCAAACTCTCAAAAGCCGAACGCAGATCGCTCATATTCATACTCGCGTCCGTAGCGCTGTGGTTCATGGGCTATAACGCCGTATCGAGCAAATACTCCGTGTACGCCGGCAGCGTGCTCGGTATGGACTACAATCTCACGCTCATAATCGGCCAGGCGGCGGCGATACTGTCGTATCTGCCGATAGGTTTTATCTCGTCTAAGATAGGCAGAAAGAAAGCGATCATGATCGGCGTAGTCATGCTTACGGCAGTGTTCGTATTCGCGGCGTTTTTACGCTCCGACAGCCCGGTGCTTTTGATGAACATACTGTTTGCGCTCGCAGGCGTATCGTGGGCTACGATAAACGTCAACTCGTACCCGATGGTCGTCGAACTTGCGACCGGATCGAACGTCGGCAAATATACGGGATATTACTATACGGCGAGCATGGCGGCGCAGGTCGTCACTCCGATACTGAGCGGTATTTTCCTCGATATCAAACTCACCACGCTTTTCCCGTACGCGGCGGTCTTTACGGCGATAGCGTTCATCACGATGCTCAACGTAAAACACGGCGATTCGAAGCCTCAGGTCAAGAAATCGGTACTCGAGAACTTCGACGTGGACGGAGACTGATATGCTTTGGCTTTATATAACGCTCGGCTGCCTCGCGCTTATCGTCGCTCTGCTCGGTTTTGCCGTCGCTCCGGCGAAAAGAAAACACCCCGACAGAGCTCTGCTTACCAATATGTATATCGCCCACAGAGGTCTGCACGATCTGATCCCCGGCACGCCGGAGAACTCCGCGGCCGCGTTTGCCGAGGCGGTAAAACACGGCTTTGCGATAGAGACGGATATACACCTGTCAAAAGACGGCAGAGTTTTCGTCTTCCACGATAACGATCTGAAACGGATGTGCGGCGCCGACGTTAAAGCGGAGGAGCTGACGCTTGCAGAACTCAAGGAATACCGGCTCGCCGGTACGGACGAACGGATAATGAGCCTTGAAGAGCTGCTCGGTCTCGTCGGCGGCAGGGTGCCTCTTATGATAGAATTCAAGTCAGAGAGCACGAAAGGCTGCGATGAGCTCTGCCGCGCGGCGAACGAAATACTGAAAGATTACAAAGGCAGATATTTTATACAGTCGTTCAATCCGTTCATACTGAAATGGTACAGAAAAAACCGCCCCGACGTATGCAGAGGTCAGCTCTCGTGTAAAATGAAGGGCAGACTGAGTTATTTTTTGCTCGGCAGACTGCTTCTGAATTTCGTATCGCGGCCGGATTTCGTATCTTATCAGCACAGCGACGAAAATAGTCCGTTCCGCCGTCTGACCGCCGTGCTCGGCGCGCATCAGGCCGGCTGGACGATCCGCAGCGAAGAAGAACTCGACGAGGCGAGAAAGCATTTCAAAACGTACATTTTCGAGGGTTTCATACCCTCGTGACAGACATTCGGAAAGGAATACGGTAATGAAGAAAACCGTTTGCGCGCTGCTTTGCGCAATGCTTCTGATCTGCGCGGTCTCATGTAAAGCGCCGGTGCAGAACGAAGAGGACGACGCCGACAGATTCTATTTCGGCGGCATATCGATGATTTTGCCGGAGGGCTTTTCGGTGACTGAAGCCGCCGGTATGAAAATGGCGATCTATAAAGACTATCCTGGCCACAGCGACAACATAACGTTTTCCGAAGGCGACGGCAATATCTCCTCTTTTTCGGAAGAAGCGTTAAAGCAGGAGATCGGATCCGTGCTCGGGGAGCTGGAGGATTTTAAGTCCGAGCAGAAAAAGGTCGGCGATACAGATCTCGTTATCGCGAGCTTCGGCGTGAATTACCGCGGCGTCGAGATGAAAGAAACGATATACGCGTATTTCATCGGCGCGGGATCCGTAACGGTCACGTTCGTTTCCGTGTCGGGCGAATTCGACGCGGCTTTCGAGCAGTCGGCGCAGAGCATAAAAATAGTCAAATGATTTAACGCCCGAAGGGCAAGATACGCAGCTTTCACGTTTGCACTGTGTGCAAACGTATCGCATCTCTGAAGGAGATATATCGCCTCGCCGCAAGGCGATATATCGCCGGAAAAGCGATATGTCCTTCGGACGCGATATGCAGCAAGCGGCGTGAAAAGTAATGATGTATGACGCTTCGCGTCAAATGATGAGACTGCGTCATGATGAGCGCTTCGCGCATGATGTACGTCCCATACGTGAACCCCCAACGCTCACTTTGCTCGCGTCGGGGAACCCCTATGTGAACCCCCAACGCTCACGTCGTTCATGCCGGAGAACTCCCTGCCGGCGACGATCTGTTCCCTTGGGGGTTTCCCACCCCTCCGGCGCGATAAACCGCGCCAACCCCCAAACCCCCTTACCCCTCCCTCGACATACAATCGAGGGGGCGCGCGACGCCCCCCGGTTTTTGACCGGGGATATGGAGGGATTAGGTGGGGTCGGGGGGGATGCAAGGGTGGCGGGGCGCAGCCCCCCCGAAAAGCGAACGGCCATCGCGGACGATATTCGAAGATTGGTAGGAGCGATTCGCGAATCGCCCGTAGCGGAAACCATGCAGAAAATAAACGTTTTATGTAACCGTTCGAAGCGGGAGCGGTAACCGCTCCCCTACGGGTGCGGTAAACGTTCTTTTATAAGGCAACGCTGTTTGGCGGGTCGTCGTAGGGGTTCCCCGACGCGAACTTGAGAGCGTTGGGGGTTCTCGTGTACGCCGACCCCTACGGCTCATGAACCGATCGCCGGTTCACCCCGATAATTCTTGGGGGTTTCCCACCCCTCCGCTCGCTTCCGGGAACCCCCAAAAAGCTCATCGCTTTTTGGGGAACCCCTTACCGCTCGCAACCCCCAAA
>JAEEJH010000070.1 GCA_016281775.1 Clostridiales bacterium
CCCCTCCGCTCGCATACGCTCGCAACCCCCTAACCCCCTTACCCCTCCCTCGATCTATCATCGAGGGGGCCGCGCGGCGCCCCCGGTTGAAGACCGAGGATATGGAGGGATGAGGGGGGTCGGGGGGATGCAAGGGTGGCGGGGCGCTGCCCCCGAAAAGCGAACGGTCTGTATAAATATAATTCTGAGAACCGTAGGGCGGGGGGCTTGCTCCCGCCGTTAGAAGCGATTTGTGCGGACGTTATTCGAAGGTCGTAGGGGCGATTCACGAATCGCCCGTGTGAACGGTACAATAAGACGTTCGTTTGCATGACAGTATTGAACCGTCCTCATCCGTCGGCTTCGCCGACACCTTCTCCGAAAGGAGAAGGCATATTTACGGGTCGTCGGGGCGCCGACCCCTACGGCTCATGAACCGATCGCCGGTTCACCCCGATAATTCTTGGGGGTTTCCCTCTCCTCCGCTCGCTACGCTCGCAACCCCCAAGCCCCCTTACCCCTCCCTCGATTTTCTATCGAGGGGCCGCGCGGAAGGCGGAAAAAAGCCCCGTTAGGATAACGGGGGGATGGTGGGGGTTTGGAGGCGGTGACGAGGGGTTCCCCGACGCGAACAAAGTGAGCGTTGGGGGTTCACGAGAGGGGGGTGGGGAGTCCCCAAAAAGCGAACGGTCTGTATAAATATAATTCAGAGAACCGTAGGGCGGGGGCTTGCTCCTGCCGCTTGAACGGTCAGCAAAAACATTATTTAACGGGTCGTCGAGTGCCCGTGCCCGCCGCTAAAAATAAAACCGGCCGTTCTTGAACGGTCGGTTTATTCAGTCATATCAAATCCTTGACGGGCCCTTTTTCAATAAAACACTTTCAGCGTTTTTGCCTGCGGTTCCGCTTTTTTCGGCGCGTATTTTTCCGCCAAAAATCCGGGCGCTACTTTCGGGAACAGGGCGCAGAGGAGCACGTCTTCGTCGCTCTTTGCCGTATCTTTCAGTTCCTCTTTATATTTCTCAAATTCCGGTTCGAGCAAATCGGCGGGGCGGCAGGTGATCAGAGGCTCGTCGCCGATCGCCATTCTGCGCACTTCTTCGTTTACCTCGCCCGGCAGTTTGCCGTATTCGCCGCGCAGAAGCCCTTTCGATTCTTTGGTAAACGTCCTGTACTTGCCGGTCAGCACGTTCATCACCGCCTGCGTGCCTACGATCTGCGAGGTCGGAGTGACGAGCGGCGGATAACCGAAGTCGGCTCTGACTCTCGGCACTTCTTCAAGCACTTCGTAATACTTATCTTCGGCGTGAGCCTGTTTGAGCTGCGAAATGAGGTTTGAAAGCATACCGCCGGGGACCTGATAAAGCAGTGTGTTCGTATCGACTCCGAGCACTTTCGGATCGAGGATGCCTTCTTTTTTCATTCTGTCGGCGACGCCTCTGAAATGCACCGCGGCTTCGGAAAGCTTTGAAAGATCGAGCCCCGTATCTCTCGGCGTGCCTTTGAGAGTCGCGACGAGCGATTCGGTCGCCGGCTGAGAGGTGCCGTTTGCAAACGGCGACAGCGCCGTATCGACTATGTCGACGCCCGCCTGAAGCGCGAGCAGGTAAGTCATATCTCCCGTGCCGGTCGTATTGTGCGTATGCAGGTGTATAGGTACCGATACGCGCTCTTTAAGCGCTTTTACGAGAGAAAACGCTTCGTACGGCAGAAGCAGGTTCGCCATATCCTTTATGCAGATTATATCCGCTCCGGCTTCTTCAAGCTTCATTGCCAGCTCGACGAAATAACGCTCGTTATGTACCGGGCTGATCGTATAGCTGATCGCCGCCTCGGCGACGCCGCCGTAATATTTCGTATATTTCATCGCGGCGGAGAGGTTTCTCACGTCGTTCAGCGCGTCGAATATCCTTATTATGTCGATACCGTTTTCGACGGATTTTTTGACGAACATCTCGACGACGTCGTCGGCGTAATGACGGTAGCCGAGCAGGTTCTGACCGCGCAGAAGCATCTGCAGTTTCGTATTCGGCAGAGCCTTGCGCAGCGCGCGGAGCCTCTCCCACGGGTCTTCGTGCAGAAATCTCATACACGCGTCAAACGTCGCGCCGCCCCAGCACTCGAGCGAAAAATACCCGATCTTATCGAGTATCTCGCACGCCGGCAGCATATCTTCGGTCTTCATTCTCGTCGCCGCCTGCGACTGATGCGCGTCGCGCAGTATCGTATCCGTTATTAAAAGAGGTTTTCTTTCGTTTGCCATAAATATCTCCGTATCAGGCGAATATCGCAAGCAGTACGCCCGCCGCGAGCGCCGAGCCTATGACTCCCGCCACGTTCGGACCCATAGCGTGCATAAGAAGGAAATTCGAGGGATCCTCATCCTGCCCGACCTTCTGCGATACGCGCGCCGCCATCGGGACCGCCGAAACGCCCGCCGATCCGATAAGCGGATTGACTTTGTTTTTCGTGAACAGATTCATAAATTTCGCAAGCAGAACGCCGCCGGCGGTGCCGAAGCTGAACGCGATTATGCCTATCGCAAGTATGAGAAGCGTCTGCAGATTGAGGAAATTCGCGGCGGTCGCCGTTGCGCCGACGGATACGCCGAGGAATATCGTGACTATGTTCATCAGTTCGTTCTGCGCGGCTTTTGAGATACGCTCGACCACGCCGCATTCGCGCATAAGGTTGCCGAACATAAGACAGCCCACGAGCGGAGCCGCGGACGGCACGATGAACGCGACGAACACGGTTATTATCATCGGGAAAAGGATCTTTTCGGTCTTGCTGACCGTGCGCAGCTGTTTCATCTTTATCGCGCGTTCCTTTTTCGTCGTGAGGAGCTTCATAATCGGCGGCTGGATGAACGGCACGAGCGCCATGTAGCAGTAAGCCGCTATCGCTATCGGACCGAGCAGTTCCGGCGCGAGCTTCGTCGCCGTGAATATCGCCGTAGGCCCGTCCGCGCCGCCTATGATGCCTATCGCGCCGGACTGTTTTGCGGTGAAACCCGCCGCGCCGTCCGTAAGAAGATACAGACCGTTAGCCGCGGCGTATGTGGTGAATATGCCGAGCTGAGCGGCGGCGCCGAGCAGCATCGTTTTAGGATTTGCGAGCATCGGACCGAAATCGGTCATCGCGCCGACGCCGATGAATATCAGGCACGGATATACGCCGAGCTTTACGCCGAGATAAAGCACGTCGAGAAGCCCGATTCTGTGCAGATCGGTGAAAGCCGACCAGTCTATCTCGCCCGAGGCGAATATCTCGGAATGATACATACCGCCGCCGGGGATATTCGTAAGTATAATGCCGACCGCTATGGGTATAAGCAGAAGCGGCTCGAATTTCTTTTTGATACCGAGATAAAGTAAGACCGCGCCTATCGCGAACATAACGAGACATAGCGGGTTATCCTTGACGAGATAAAAACCGGTCTGCTTTAAAAAATCAAGAAACGCTTCCATATATTCAACCTATGTCGCAGAGCGGCTCTCCCGCTTCGACCTGTCTGCCGGCGGATACCGGCAGGCTCTTTACCGAACCGTCGCACGGGGCGAGTATCTCGTTCTCCATCTTCATGGCTTCGAGTATCATGAGCGTCTGACCTTTTTTAACGGCGTCGCCGGCTTTGACGTTGACGGCGGTGACCGTCCCGGCGAGCGGAGCTTTCACGCGGGTCGACCCGCCTGCCGCCGCCTCGGGCTTTGCTTCCGCCGTCGCCGGCTTCGGCGCTTCTTCGCTGTCGCTCACGAGCTCTATAAGGACCTCGTATTCCACTCCGTTGGCTATTACCTTATACTTTTTCATACAGTCACCCTTTGACCTTCTTTACCGATACGATTTTTATTGCGGAAACGTCCGCTCCGAGCTCTCCCGCGACTGCCGCGCCTATGACGGCGGCGAGCTCGCCGCTTATCTGCTCCTGTTCTTCTTCTTTTATTGCCTTTGACGGTTCTTCGCGTCTGCCCCGCGAAATGAGCGAAATGAGCAGACAGATAACGATGATCGCCGCGATGCCGACGAACACGGTGCCCATGCCGAGCAGTATGACCTGCGGTATCGTCGGTTCGGATACGGCGCAGAACGGTAACAACATCACAAAGCTCTCCTTTTCAAAAAAATTCGACTTATTGTATCACAACAAATATTAAGTTTTCTACAAATAAATGCGATATTTAAGAAAACTAATCGCGTTTTTCACGTAATTTCAGAAAAAATCTCTTCATCAGCCCGGAGCACTCGGCTTCGAGCACGCCGCCCTCGACGTACGGTCTGTGAGTCAGCTCGCATCCGAGCAGATCGGTCACGCCGCCGAAACCGCCGAAGCGGATATCCGGCGCGCCGTAATATACGTTCCTTATTCTCGCGTTCACGCACGCGCCCGCGCACATGAAACACGGTTCGAGCGTAACGAAAAGATCGCCTTTATGGAGCCGCCAGCCGCCGAGCTTCTCACACGCCCCGTTTATCGCGAGCAGTTCCGCGTGGTAAAGCGCGTTTCTGCCCGTTTCTCTTTCGTTGTGGGCGCGGGCGACGATCTCGCCGTCCCATACGACGACGGCGCCGACCGGCACCTCCCCGAGTTCAAACGCGATCTCGGCTTCTTTGAGCGCTTCTCTCATGAAGAGCTCTTTTTCTTCCCGTGAATACTCTTTCATAGCCCGAGCGCCGATCCGCCCCAGAGCAGGAAAAACGTAAGAAGCGTGCATACGAGCGCGGCGATTGTATATGCGCGCATCGCGGGCGATATATTGTTTATTATCCCGCCTTCGACTACGTTTATCTTTGCGGCTTTCTCTTCTGCGGTCTCAGCCGGCTGTTCTTTCTCCGGTTCAGCCGGCGTTTCAGCCTCAGCAAAACCGTCCCGAACCGTTTCTTCCGTAGTTATCTCCGCCGTTTCTTCGATACTTATCGCGGCGGGCTCACCGCGGTACGTTTCTTCGGCCTGCTCTTCTTTTGCTTTCTTTCCGCGTTTAATAAGCAGCAGATATATCCCTGCCGCCGCGCCCGCGGTCAATATGGCGAACGTTATCACCGTGTCGGCGATATAAGTCGTTTTTTCGTCGGTAAACGACGGCAGAAACGTCAAAACGATGCTGATGGAATTGTTTATGAAATGCAGGAAGAACGTCGGTATCACCGATCCGGTCGCGACGGTGGTGTAAGCCATGGCAAGCCCGGAAATGAACGCGAACGGCATCTGTATCGGATTCATATGCATCAGAGAGAACATCAGCGCCGAGACCATTACCGCGAATCCGCGGCTGTAAGGCGCGAGCTCCGTCAGTATGATATGGCGCGCGAGCAGTTCTTCGAGTATCGCCGGTATCAGCGCGACGTGGATTATCTGTATCACGAACAGAACGGGGTCCGCAGAAGCGGTCTGCTCAGTCGCGGAGTAAAGGTCTATGCCCATGCCGCCGAAATACGACGCCATCGCAAACGAGGCGAGCTGACCGACGTAGACGACGCCGAGCCCGAAAAGGAACAGCGCGAAAGGATGAGCGTCTTTCGGCTTTGCGGCGTGTCTGACGCGCCCGTTTTTTCTCTGCACCGACAGATAAATGAGCGACGGCGTGAGCATATAGAAGATGTAAACGAGACCGTTCACGATCTCCTTTACGCGGTCGTTTGCGAACATCTGCGGATCGGTTATCTCGAATATCGCAAGCGTGACGCCGCCGATAAGCTCGCATAACAGCACCGTGAACATCAGGTACGCGATGCGGTTCTGCGCTTTGAAAAATTCTGATCTTCTTTTGGTTTTTGCGAGCGTCAGCACGCCCGTTACGTTATCGTAAATCATATTTTCTCTTCCGGATCACTTGTTTTGAGATTCGCCAAAGTACGGCATTATATCCTTGTATATTATGATATTCTCAAACTGTGAATAAGTCAATAACGGAGGCAAAAAAATATATGCAAAATATGCTTATTGTGCAGTTTTTACAAATCATATCTCAATATTTTGTAAAAAATGACGTTTGATTTCAAAGTTTTTTTTCAATTTCGCTATTGCAAAACCGAAAACTTTGATATATAATAAAAGATACGCTGAAAAACGAAGCGAAAGGCTATCGGTTTTATGAGTAAAAGGATCTTATGCAACTTCATAAAAGCCGCCGCCGTCATCCTGTTAACGGTAATGACGGTGTGTTTTGTCGTTTCCGTCAGCAGCGCGGACGTCACCTTCAAGCTCTTCATCGACGGCGAATATATAGGCGTCGTCAGCTCGGCGGACGACGTGTACGAAGCCAGGGCGCGTCTCGCGTCCGACATCGGCGGTATAGCGTACAGTCCCGATCTTGTCGGCTGCGACGTATCGTACAGCCTCGTTCTCGGCAAAGCGGCGAAAAATAAACTCGGAACCGACGATATTTACAGAGCGTTATACGTCGCCGGCCTTAAAGATTTCAGCGCGGCTTACGGCGTATATGCGAACGGCGAGTTCGTCGGCGCCAACGAAGACGCCGAAACCGTTTACGACGCAGTCAGCTCGGCGAGAAAATCCGCCCAGGGAACGGACGGCAGCGAAGTAGTGCTCGAAGGTTCGATCGAAGTAAAGACTCTTTATTATCCGTATTTATCTCTCAGGTCCGGCGCCGAGATCGCCGAAGCGCTCACGCTCCGCTCCGAAGAAATATTCAAAACCGTATCGCCCGGCAAATCTCTCGTTTCCGGCTACGTTGACATAGGCTTCGAAGAAGGTCAGTTCCTCGCTCCTTCGGGCGGCGAAATAGTTTCGACCGATCTTTCCGGCGACGGCGTGACCGTCGTGACGGTAAGGACCGAGACCGCGATAGCGTATTCCATCGAATATGAAAAGACCGCGGATCTTTACGTCGGCGAGTACGAGAAGAAATGCGACGGCGCGGACGGGACCAAAGAGACCGTCTGCCGCATCACTTACGAGAACGGCACCGCCGTCTCGACGCAGACCGTGTCCGAAACGGTGATAAAGGAACCGAAGGCGAAAGTCATTTACGAAGGCACGAAGGTCAAACCGATTACCGCGTCGACCGGCATATACGACTGGCCGATAAAGAACAGATTCACGCTGACCGATACATACGGATACAGAAGGATAGACGGCTCGACCAAATTCCATTACGCGATAGACCTGGCGACCTCGTCAGGCATCCCGATATACGCCGCGGACGGCGGTGTGGTAACGTTTGCCGGCAGAACGCCGTCGTACGGTTATCACGTGATCATCAGGCACGACAACGGGCAGGAGACGCTTTACGCTCACATGAGAGTCACGCCGTGCGTCACCGTAGGCGAGCGCGTTTATCAGGGGCAGCAGATCGGTGAAGTCGGTATGACCGGCTACGCGACAGGTCCGCATCTCCACTTCGAAATACGCATCAACGGCGAACGCGTCGACCCGCTCAACTATCTGCCGTAATGATATGAATATTTATAAGGCTGTCGTCACGGCAGCCTTTTTTGCATCCGCGCAGTCGGCTTATGACCCTGCCCGCAAGGGAGCGGTCTCCGCTCCCGCTTCAAACGGTTACGTTGAAATATTTATCATTTGCACGGAATTGTGACGGGCGATTCGTGAATCGCCCCTACGGTCGTTTTTGCTGACCGTTTCTAACGGCAGGAGCAAGCCCCTGCCCTACAGTTCTCCGAATTATATTCGTACAGACCGTTCGCTCCGGGGGATGCCCCCACCCCCCTATAATCCCCCGTACCCCCTTCCCCCCCCGCAATTTTAGAAAGTCATCTTGTGGTGCCGCGCGGCCCCCTCGACGAAGTCGTGGGAGGGGAAAGGGGGCTTGGGGGTTGCGAGCGTAGCGAGCGGAGGGGTGGGTAACCCCCAAGAATTATCGGGGTGAACCGGCGATCGGTTCATGGGCCGTAGGGGTCGGCGCCTTCGACGACCCTTTTAAAAATGAATTGCCCTTCGGGCATGAATTACGCCTGACGGCGCATGAATTAACGGCGATGCCGTCATGAATTACGCTTCGCACATGAATTGCGGCTTACGCCGCATTTTGGGGACTCCCCGCCCCCCTTTACCGCCCCCAAGCCCCCGCCATCCCCCCGTTATTCAACAGGGTTTTTTTCTCGCCTGCCGCGCGGCCCCCTCAAATCTATGATTTGTGGGAGGGGAAAGGGGGCTTGGGGGTTGCGAGCGTATGCGAGCGGAGGGGTGGGGAATCCCCAAGAACGAACGAGTTTAATCGAACGATTGGTTCGCGCTCCGTAGGGGAGCGGTTACCGCTCCCGTTCTGAACGGTTGCGTAAAACGTTTATTTTCTGTAATTTTCCTGCTGCGGGCGATTCGTGAATCGCCCCTACGACCTTCGAATAACGTCCGCACAAACCGCTTCTAACGGCGGGAGCAAGCCCCCGCCCTACGGTTCTCCAAATTATATTTATACTGACCGTTCGCTTTTTGGGGTTCCCCCTCCCCCTAATCCACCCCATACCCGTGAACCCCCAAAAATTCGCGTTGCTCATTTTCGGGGAACCCCGATACCCCCGCCATCCCCCCGTTATTCTAACGGGGCTTTTTTCACCTGCCGCGCCGGCCCCCTCGATCTTTGATCGACGGGAGGGGTAAGGGGGCTTGGGGGTTGCGAGCGTAGCGAGCGGAGGGGTGGGAAACCCCCAAGAATTATCAGGGTGAACCGGCGATCGGTTCATGAGCCGTAGTGTCGGCGCCTCGACGACCCGCCAAACAGCGTTGTCTTACAAAAGAACGTTTACCGCACCCGTAGGGGAGCGGTCTCCGCTCCCGCTTCTAACGACTACGTTGAATCTTTATTCTCTGCACGGTTTTGTA
>JAEEJH010000071.1 GCA_016281775.1 Clostridiales bacterium
AAAAGCCGTCCCCCGATTTTGGTCGGAATGACAGGATTCGGTCTCGCGCCTCGACGGCGCTCGGTCTTCCGCGGCTCTTGACCGTCCCCCGGACGGTCAATTCACTCCCGCTCCCCTTCGAATCCTGTCTTTGTTTTTGATATCAAAATCAAAGGACGGCAAAAGCCGTCCCCCGATTTTGGTCGGAATGACAGGATTCGAACCTGCGACACCCTGGTCCCAAACCAGGCGCGCTGCCAACTGCGCTACATCCCGTTTTTTACGCGGTCATTATAGCACATAAAGAGTTCGTTGTCAATACTTGAGTGTGTTTTTGTTATTCGGCTTTTATCGAGAACGCCGGACAGGGCAGCCCTCCCGATTTTATAAGTTGAGCGTTTTCTTCGGTTATGACTATCGAAAACGCATAGTTTATGAGGTTTGTACCGGCGTTTTCGGGAACGTGTACTGTCAACGTATCCGGCGCGGTTATCTCGGCTTTTGCCGGGACAAGCGAGCCGTATTCGCCATACGAAAAGCCCTCGACGGAATCGCCGCCGCTTTTGCTTTGAAGTCCGCCCGAAACGTTATCGAATTTTATCTCGACCCTGTCGCCGTATCTCTTCGCCGAAACGGGCATGGGAGAATTCGCGTCTTTTACCGAGCCTTTACCGTAACAAACGGCGCTTACGAGCGCGCACATACGGTCCGCGAGCGCTTTTTTATAAGGCGAATGCGCAAAATCGGGGTAGCCTTCGGGCGATCCGAGATCCATATCGACGGTCATACAGCTGTTTTTTATCAGTTTGAGCGCGTCGAACTGTCTTATTCGAACTATATCGAGGTGCGGGAAATACGTTTTGCATTCCTCTCTGTAGTCGGATAACTGAACGAAAAAGAACGGAAAATCATATCCGAACCGCCTGCGTTCGTCTTCAACGAGCGCGGCAAGCTCCTTATCGTATATCTCTGCTCTTTCTCTCCAGATCCCTTCGCTTTCTCCCTGGAAAAAGATCATACCAGAAAACTGCAGACCGATAAAAGGATTTATCAGAGTGTTGTAATAACCGCCCTGCCTTACGTTCGCGCCGTGGTCGTAGCCGAGTTCCGCGGCGAGTTCTTCAGAAGCGAGTTCGCTTATACACGCGCCGCCCGCCGACATATTGATCATGCCTATCGGTACGTTCTGATCCTTCGACAGTTTTTCGGCGAAGAACCAGCCGAGAGCTGAAAACGTGACCGACGCTTCTTCATCCGGTCTTTTCCAGCGCCATTCCGGGTTGATTATATCGGGCTGAGGGCAGCCGCAGAATTCCTGATGCGTGAACGGATAATACTGAGTCTGCATGAACAGTCTGAAATTCGCGTTTTCATCAAACTTTTCGACCGGCGTTACCGAAAGGCACGGTTTCAGATTGAGTTCGGCGTTCGACTGACCGCCGATCAGCCATACGTCGCCGATAAGTACGTCGTCAAATTCCGCTTTGTTGCCGCGGCTGTCGCACACCGTCATCGTGAGCGGCCGATCCGACGCTTCATGCGGAGAAAACACAAGCTCAAATCTGTTGTTCGTTACTGTCGCACATACCTTCTCACCGCAGAATTCACCCGTGACGGCGACTCCGTCTTTATCGGCAAACCCCCATACTTTTATCGGTTTGCACCTCTGAAGCACCATGTGGGACGAAAACGCGCCCGAAACTTTGAAAACCGGTATTTCTCCCGTAAATTCGGTCTTGTCCGATTTGTTTATGTCTGAAGTGGGAAGAGCCACGTCGCTGCTCATAAGATCATCCTCCGTACCGTATCGTTTGCGTAAGCGAACATATCGCGCCGCGTGAGCGGCATATCGCTTTTACCGTTATTTGTTATTTTTCTCTTCTTTGTCATCCGCCGCGGCTTTTTCTTTTTTCTTTTTCGATACGACTATTATAACGATGATTATAACGACGATAACGATGATTATAAGCAGCCAGATGAAGATGCAGAGGCCGAGAGGCTGCGGGCAGAAATGGCAGATCGGACAGGTCTTATTATCGGTATCGGTCGGCTCGGGAGCCGTATCCGTTACCTGACTGCCGCCCTGATTTATATCGTTTGTGCCGAAGGAGATTATCTTGGAATAATCGGAGTAGATATCGTCCTGACCGGACTGATCGCAGCGGTATCTGCAGCGAAGCTCGATAACGGTATCTTTCGGAATATTCGGGCGCGAATCGTTTACAAGATGCAGAAGAGCGCATTCCATCTCGCCGGATTTGATGATCCAGTCGGTGTTGCCCATCAGCGTCCATTCGGTATCGCCCTTGACTCTCGCCTCGGTCTCGATAACGATACCGCCGCCGCAAGCCGCGGCTTGCGTCGCGTTTTTCATAAGCTTATCGGGAACGGTGAGCGTGAAAGCGACTACCGGGTTGTCGTTGAATTCTTTGTCAGTCATATGAAGATCCGCGATGACGGGCGCGTCGATATCTGCTTTTGTAAGCGGGTCCGGGTTTTCGCCGTCCTTGCCGACGCTCGCCGTGTTCGACCATGGGGAGAAATAATACTTGTCAGACGTTCCCTCCGACCTCACGGTTACGACGAAACGCGCGCGGAAATACACTGTATGCTTCGTATAGTCTATATAAAGCGCCTCGTTTTCTTCGTCATAGGTGTACTGCTCGGGTCTTAACTGATCCTTTATGCCGGGAGTATGCGTTTCGGGGTTGCCGTTAAAGCTTTCTCCGTTCGTAACGCCGCGCGTGACCCAAATGGTCTGAACGGTTTCGGTCGCGTTGCCGAGACCGCCGTCAACGACGTCCCATTCGCCGTACCGGGAGTTGCCTTCGCTGTCTTTACCGAGACCGAAGTAATCGTCTCCGTCCCAGTATTTCGTGTAATGCCAGCCGGATACGCTGTCCTTTACGTCGTCGACAGCCCAGTCGATCTGAACGCTCATCCAGATATCGTCGCAGCCGACGTCTTTCATAAACTGCTCGATGGTGTCGTTCAAATGCGCGTTTTCCTTGTTTTTGAAAAACGTCGTCATTTGGTTGCTGAGACTGAACGCGAGGTTCGTCGTCGTCGGAGATTCGCCGCCGACCAAAACCGCCGAAACGTAACCCGGCGCGACGAGATGGAAAGGCAGACCCTCGTCAGCCGCGTTTACGCATAATACCGCGGAGGATATGATCATTATGCTGATGATGAATACCGATAAAAGTTTTTTCATTTTGTTTTACCCCGTTAATATTTCGTTATATTTACCGTGGCGGTACCCGCGGCGAAAGTCACGGATACGGTCACGCCCTTACCGTTGTTTGCGTTGAACGTGTAGATGCTCACGCCGGCGACGCTGTTGTCTTTTTCGTAAACGTCTTTATCGAAGCCGGCTTTTTTCAGCTGATCTATATACGATTTGACTTCGTTCAGATCTCCGCCGTTTTTGAGCACGGTTATGGAATCCGTATCAGACGTTATCAAAGGATCGGAAAACGGAGGCTTCGGCACCTGCCT
>JAEEJH010000072.1 GCA_016281775.1 Clostridiales bacterium
AACGCGAAGAAAAACGGCGTCACCAAAGAAGAGATCGCCGCGATCGTCACTCACGCGACGATGTACGTCGGCTGGCCGAAAGGCTGGGCGGTATTCCGTATGGCGAAGGAGATATGGAACGAAGAAACGCCGGCGCTGACCAAAAAGGAAAAACAACAGAATACGGTGGATTGAAATGATAACGATCAACATTTACTACAAGGGAACAAACGGCAGCGCCCGCAGATTTGCCGATGAAATGGATCAAAGCGGGACAGCCGACGCGATCCGCGCCGCGGCGGGAAATATCCGCTATGAGTATTTCTTCCCGAAGAACGATCCGGAAACGGTGCTTCTGATCGACTCGTGGGTGGATCAGGACGCGATCAACCGCCATCACGCCTCGCCGATGATGAAAACGATCAGCGACCTGCGGGAGAAGTACGATCTCCACATGACGGTGGAGCGTTACGTGACCGCGCAAGAAAACGCCGGAGACGAAAGATTCATCAAAAAATGACCGGCGGCAAAGAGCGGGAATCACACTGACGATAACCCGAAAACCATCGTTGAAAGCATATATCTGAATTCATACAAGAAAGCCGGCGTTTCTGCGTCGGCTTTCTGCATTAAATATACGTTTCGACTACGTTTTTCTTTTGCACTCCGCGTACATGATCGTGATGCGTGCGGGCATTTCTTTTGTAAAGACGGGAGTCCAGCCGTTCGCAGACAGAAAATCAAGATACTCTTTTGCCGACCATTGACGTTCAAAGCGGACGCCCGCCAGCTTCAGGATGCCTGACCAGATGCGGCTGCCGAGGGTACCCTTGTGCTCGATGAAGTTCGGAGCGATCAGTATTCCGCCCGGCTTCAATACGCGGTCGATCTCCGACAGCGCCTTTTCCGGATCGGGTACGATATGCAGGGCGTTCGCGATCAGCACGGCGTCAAAGGAACCGTTTTCATACGGCAGAGCCATTGCGTCGGCGATCCCGAACGTGAGATTCGGCGGACATTCTCCCTTCTTCGCCTCCTTGATCATACCTTCGGAATAGTCGGTGGCGATCATTTCTGACGCCGCGTGCGCGACGTGCTTGGCGAGCAGTCCCGGTCCCGTTGCGATCTCCAGCACCTTTTTACCTTTGATCACTTCGGGAATACGGGCGTACATATAATCATAGATCTTCCGATCCGCCTTCATTGCGCGCTTATAGATCGGCGCGTATAAGTCCCACGTTTTCTTTTTCATCATCAAACGCTCCACGCGGCGTTTGCCGACTGGAGATCCGCCATGCGACGGAAGATGCCGCTTTCGTTTGCATAAAGCTCCTTCGGCGAACCTTCTTCGGCGACTTTGCCGTCTTTCAGCACGACGATCTTATCCGCCGCCTCAACGGTGCGCATACGGTGCGCGATGACGAGAACGGTTTTACCGGCAAGGAGGCGTGAGAGCGCGCCCTGGACTTTCGTTTCATTTTCCACGTCAAGAGACGCCGTCGCCTCGTCGAGCAGGACGATGGGAGCGTTTTTCAAAAGAGCACGGGCGGTGGAGATCCGCTGACGCTCGCCGCCTGAGAGTTTGGCGCCGTTTTCGCCGATCGGCGTTGCGTACCCTTCGGGGAGGCGCGATACGAATTCGTCGCAGTTCGCCGCCTTTGCCGCCGCTAAAACTTCCTCGTCGGTCGCGCCGTGTTTTCCGAGACGGATGTTTTCCATCACGGTGTCGTCAAATAGCACGACGTCCTGAAATACCATCGAATAATCGGTCAGCAGGACTTCCGGATCGACGGTCGAAATATCCACGCCGCCGACCTTTATTTCTCCGCTCCGGATATCCCAAAGCCGCGCCGCAAGACGCGCACAGGTGCTCTTTCCCGAGCCGGAGGGACCGACAAGCGCCGTGACTTCTCCTTCTTTTGCGGTGAAGCTGACGCCGTTCAGCACGTCGTGATCGTCGTAGGCGAAGCTGACGTTTTCAAACGTGATATCGTGTCCGTCGGGTTTGAAAGTCTCCGCTCCTTCCGCCGTCGGGGTGTCTTTGATCTCGTTCAGACGGTTTGCCGACACCTGCGAAACGAACATTTCAGCGATCAGCGCGAGCGCCTGATCGAAAGGCGCGTAAACACGGGTGATGACCATCAGGAACATGAACAGAAGCATAAAGTCGATCTTTCCGGACAGGATCAGCGACGCGCCGGTGAGGATCGTCGTCGCCACGCCGAGACGCATGATGACCGAAGCGCCGTTGACGAACAGACCGATTGTCAGCTCGCCGCTTCTCATTGTTTTTTCAACACGGTCGATCTTCTTATTCAGGCGGTCAAGATACTCTTTTTCGCGGTTGGTCGCTCTGATCTCGCGAATGTTCTCAAGCGATTCCTGAATGTTGTCCGATACAGCCAGCGCGTCCGCTTTGAGTTTTTCCGAGCTGCGCTTCTGTATTTTCCGGCTTCCGAACAGCAGGATGAACGCCACAGGCACGCCCCACAGGCAGGCGATCGCCATGCGCCAGTCGTAAATGAGAAGCATTACCGCGATGATCGCCGTTGAGATATACGCGCCGTAAAGATAACCGAGGCAATGCGACCAGACGTGCTCCAGACGGTTGACGTCGCCCATGACCGTCTCTGTCAGATCGGCAAGATCCCGCTTGCCGAAATAGCCGAGCGGAAGTCTGCGGAGCCGCTCCGCGAGCGTGATGCGCGTATCCTTGATCTCTCTGTAAACCAACCCGTAGGTATTATGATATTGCTGCAGGTGTGTTATAAAAGACAGAATGACAAACGCTGCGACAAGACCGGCGAATATCCACGCGTTCGGCAGAGCATCGCCGTTTGTCAGCGTGTTCATGTACTTTTGCATAAGAAAGTACAGGATGCCCATGCCCGCCATCATCAGGAGATTGACGACCACGGTCCAGGCGGCTCCGGCTCTCGTATTTTTCAGACCTTTATCGGTCAGCGCGTATTTTCTTTTCAGTTTTTCGCCCATCATTTTCAAGCGCTCTCCTTTACCGACGCGATCTTCCAAGTGACCGCCTGATTGTATTCCTTCCACATACGCTCGTACAGTCCGCCCGCATGCGACAGCTCGTCGTGCGTGCCTTCTTCCGCGACGTGACCGTTATCGAGAACCACGATCTTATCCGCGCCGACGACGGTCGAGAGACGGTGCGCGATCATGATGACCGTGCGTCCCTCTGTCAGCGTTTTCAGCGCCTTCTGGATCAGAGCTTCGTTTTCGGGATCGGCGAACGCCGTCGCCTCGTCGAGAACGATGATCGGCGCGTCCTTTATTATCGCTCGGGCGAGCGCCACACGCTGCTGTTCGCCGCCCGAAAGGTACGTGCCTTCCGATCCGATCAGAGTATCTATCCCGTTCGGGAGTTTTTCTATGATATCATCGCACTGCGCGGCGTGAAGCGCCGAAATGACTTCTTCTCTTGCTGCGGTCGGGCGCGCGGCGCGGACGTTTTCGAGGATCGACGTTTTGAACAGCCTCGTGTTCTGGAATACGAACGCGACCTTATCCATCAGAACGTGCGGATCGACGTCTTTGACGTTGACGCCGCCGACCGTAACGGATCCGGAGGATACGTCCCAGAAGCGCGGGATCAGGCTCGCCGCCGTCGTCTTTCCGCCGCCCGACGGACCGACCAGCGCCACCGTCTGCCCGGGCAAAGCCTTGAACGAAACGTGTTCAAGCGCAGGGGTTTCCGCGCCGTCGTAGGTGAATGTGACGTCCCTGAATTCCACGCCGTTGTCCTTCGGCGTCTGCGGGTTATTTGTGATCTCAAGCGTCGGCGCGTTCATGACCGTATCGATACGCGCAAGCGCAGTTTTTGCGAGCATCAGACCGGACGCAGCGAACATGATCCTTGCGAGCGCCGTGGATACGATCGCGGAGAACACCGCGTAGAAAGCGAAATTCGTGATAAAACCGGCGAAATTGCCCGCGGAAAGCGCCGAAGGCGCGATCAGCAGTACGACGGGAACGAGAAAGATGAACACGCCCTCCGTGGCGGTGAGGTTGACCGACTGCGGAACGCGGCAGACGCCGCCGGTATATTTTTCAGCTTTATTGCTGTAATCCTCGATCGCCGCTTTAAACGCTTTGAAGGAGTAAACGGTCTGCTGAAAGACCTTGACGACCGGGATGCCGCGCACGTATTCCGTGCCGGCTTTGCTCATCACGTCCTGCGCCGTCTGATATTCCATCATCAGATTTGCGTTCTTGCCGCCCATCATCGAAAACATGGCGAGCACGGATATCACCGCCGCGAACAGGCAGGATAAACCCATCCGCCAGTCGAAGACGAACATCAGAACGATCATGGCGATAAACATCGCCGCCGTTCCGACGATGTCGGCAAGGTTGTGCGCGAGCAGCGTTTCGGTCTCCGAGGCGCCCCCGTCCAGACGGTTGCGGAGATAACCGGAGCCGTAGTTGTCAAAGAAGCCGAGCGGCGCTTTCATCATTTGCGCGACGCCCTGCTTGCGAATGTTCGCGGCGGTGCGGAACGCGGCTAAGTGCGTGCACATAAGCGCGGCAAAATAGATGACGATGCCGCCGAACGCAAATCCGAACGCGGCCCAGCCGTAAGTCCCGATATTCGTCGCCTCGGTCCAGTCCGGCGCTGCGGCGATCAGATCTCTTGCCGCAAGCCAGATGCAGACGTAAGGGATCATTCCCATGACCATGGCGGCGGCGGAGAGGAACATCCCCAGAAACGTCAGCGCCTTATACTTCCCGGCGTAGCCGAGAAGAACGGATATTTCGTTTGGTTTCTTTGCCTTCATAAAGATACTCTCCTTTTCGGTTTATTTCAGAACAACGTGCATATCCACGCTAAAAGCAACGATATGATCGGAAAGACGGCGATCCGTATCAGCTGGCCTTTTCGGTTGAAGCCGAACTGATGATAGCCGGCGCAGCCTTCCGTCTCGGGGTAGAAGTGCTGAAAGAAGTGCGATTTCGTGAGCAGCAGCCAGTCAAGACAGATGATGTCGAACGCCTTCCACAGATAAAGCATGATGATGAATCTGAGGAAAAACTGCCGGAACGCAAAGCCGTTCTTCACGCCGTCACAGCCGCCATATAAGAACGCGCCGACCATAGCCGCAACGCTTAAAACTATCAATATCCAGCCGACAGCTTTTGCTCCCGGAAATCTTTCGGGGTGCTCCTTCGCCGCCGCCCGGATATCTTTCGGCGCGGTGGTAAACAGCCGTTTATCCTGTACAAGTATAACGGCGGCAAGGAGCATTACGATAAGCGCCGCAATGAGCGCAAGAGATAAAAGCAGCGTAATTATCATGATTTCACCTCACCGGTTTCATCCGAAGCGCTTTGATTTTCTCAAATAATCCATAACTGTTTTTCATTCGCGCCCGTCCTTGAGCGCTTCGACCATGTTCGTTTTATCCACCTTGCGCCGCAGAAGCAAAAGCGACGCAAAGTAGCATACCGCCGTGAAAACCGCCGTCAGGATTATGCTGAACGGCTTCAGCGTCGCGGGGATCATCAGTTTTTCTATTTCCACGAACCGCGCGCAGTACCACGCCATGATCCCGTATGCGGCGGCGATGCCGAGCGCGATACCGGGAAGGAGCAGCAGGTGGTTCGACGATATGATCATTGAGTGGATCCGCCCGTTTTCAAATCCGAGCACCTTTAACATTGAAATATTGTGTCTGTTTTCCGACAGCATCGTGTTGACCGTGGCGTAAAGCGAAGCGACGCAGACGATCATTCCGATTCCGATGAACGCGTATATCAATCCGGACATGGCGTTCAACATGTTCTGCATCTGCGTTTCAAACGACTTGTCCGTGATCGTTTCAGAGACCCTGTCCTTTTCAAGATCGAGGGAACTGCTTGACAGGATCGCGTTGTAATTCTCTTTATCAAGTCCGGCGATCCCGGCGATCTTTTCACGCGATGAAACGATATAATTCTGATATCCGTTTCTGATCACGCCGTCGATCTTTACCGTATGTTCTTCAAGAGTTGCGATGCTGCGGAAAGTGAATTCGTCGCCCTTGTGTACGCCGCATATCGCCTCGCAGAGAGTGCTGATATAAAACCCGCTTTCAATATCGGCTTTTCCGCCGTCCGTCGTCTTAAGATTCCAGAGCGTCGCGTCGCCGTCAAGCCCGATAAGCGAGAAGCGGCGCATATCACCGTCTTCAAACGGCAGGATCAGCATCGCTTCACCTCCGTCAGGGGCGCCTTTTTCAAGCGTGTTCAGAACGTATTCATACCTGAAAGTGCCGAATTCGCCGTGCGCCTGCTCGCCCACGGCTTTCACCGAATCGATAAACGAATAACCGAACGCCGTTATCATCGCGCCGAGAAAGATCCCGAGGAAGATCACGAAGCTCCGTCCGGGGTTGCCGACGAGCTGACGGATCGCGTATTTGAACCCGACCTTCTTTTTGCTCCTCGTCAGGATGCGGCGGCTTTTCGCGTCGTTTCCGACCTGCCCGGCGAGAAGCTTCACAACGTCTTCTTTGAGCAGCTTTCTGACGCGCAGCATCGCGGCTGTCCAGTAGATCAGCGTCGGCACGACGACTCCGGCGGCCGCCACCCAGACAGGCAGCGTGAACTGCGGCTTCATCGGTTCGTAATCGGCGAGCCCGAGCGATCCGAACGGTCCGGACAGGATCAGCGCGCAGACAGAGGTGAGAAGCCCGCCGATCACTCCGGGTATCGCGGCAAACAGACTGTAATGCCGCATCAGCTTTGTTTTTTCGTATCCCATGGCGGAGAGCGTTCCGATCAGCTTCTGTTCCGCGCGAATACGCCGTCCGAGCAGGATGCAGATCAGCGCCACGGTGACGAGCGGGAAGATCACGAGAATGAACCACGACGACATGATGAACATGTCCGCCTGCTCGTGCACGAACGTGATGCGCATATTGCTGTCGGCGGACAGATACGACGCCATGTAATAGTTTTCGTTTATTTCTTTTCGGAAAGCGACCTGATCGGTATCATCCCCGTAAATGACTTTGTAATTGATGCTCCCGCCGCCGAAACTGTCTTTGAACTCCTCCGGCGTCATATACGCAAGAAAGAAGGTCGTTACGTTTTTATAATCGTCGGTCAGGTTTTCGACCATATACAGATAGTCGGGGCGCAGAAACGTTCCCGCGACGGAGTATTCTTTTCCGTTTACTTTCAGCCTGTCGCCGACCTTAACGTTATTCTCCGCGGCATAGCCCGCCGAAATGATGATCTCGTCGTCCTTTTCCGGCGCGTGACCGTCCTGTATCTCATATAAGTCGATCTTTTCGTTCGGGCTGAAAACGCGGACTCTGTAATCGCCTTCGTCCGTGGCGGCAAACCGCTCTTTTTCAAGCGTAACGCCGTATTTTGTTTCAAGTGCGGAAAGCTTTTCGTCCGGGATCTCCGCGTACGTCGAGAAAGTCGCGTCCTCGCGTTTATACTTTGAAAAGAAATCGTCTCCGTATTTGTTGATGCCCGTCCCCGCGATATAGAAAAGATAAAACATAAGAAGCGTCACCATCGTCAGAACAGTCGCGGAAACGTAGAATGAAAGATCTGTTTTTATACTGCGGGCGTAGCGTTTGTTGAGCTTCATTTTACCGCCTCACAGTTCCAGCTCGTCGGCGGTCAGCTTATGATCGTTTTCGGTATATGAGGCGATCTTCCCGTCGCGGATGCGAACGACAACGTCCGCGATCCCCGCGATCCCCTCGTTGTGTGTGATGATGAGGGTCGTAGTGCCGTACTGCGCATTGACCTTTTCTATGAATTTCAGCACCGAACGCGACGATCTCGTATCGAGCGCGCCGGTCAGCTCGTCGCAGAGCAGAAGCTTCGGGTTTTTCACCATCGCTCTTGCTATCGCGACGCGCTGCTGCTGGCCGCCCGAAAGCTCGCGCGGGAAGCGGTAACGGTATTTTTCGATATCGAGCGCTTTCAGTATCTCGTCGGTATAAAGCGGTTTTTCGGCGATCTCCGCGACGACCTCTACGTTTTCTTCTACGGTCAGATCCGGGATCAGATTGTAAAACTGAAAGACAAAGCCGACACTTTGCTTGCGGTACGCGGTCAGCTCCTTTTTTGACAGTCCCGTGATTTTCTGTCCGTCAACGGTGATCTCGCCCGCGTCAAGACTGTCAAGCCCTCCTATCATATTGAGAAGCGTCGATTTTCCCGAGCCGGAAGGACCGAGGATGACGCATATTTTTCCTTTTTCAATCGACAGATCGGCGCCGTCGAGCGCGTAAACCGCCGCCTCGCCCGTACCGTACTGCTTTTTCGCACTTTTTACTTCGATAAACATTTGAGGCCCCCGCTTACTTCTTTGCGATCACCGCGATCCACGGATTCTTAGGATGAGTGACGGTTTTCACTTCGGAAAAGCCGACTTTTTTGAGTACTGCGGTCAGTTCGTTCGCCGTATAACACTTCATACCGTCTATGATCTTTTCAAACTTTTTACCGGTCTCGTCCATGCCGTTCGATTCGTTGACGATCATGAAATAACCGCCTTTTTTCAGAATGCGGAACACCTCGGCAAACGACTTTTCCGGTCCCGGCCAGAAATAGACCGTTTCAAACGCCGTCGCAAGATCGCAGCAATCGTCAGGCAGATCGAGCTTTGATACGTCGCCCCGTCTTACGACGCAGCGTCCTTCTTTGATTGCCTCTTCGTTATACGCCTTTGATTTTTCAACGGACAGATCGGAATAATCAATGGCGACAAGCTTTGAATCCGGATATCTTTTCAGCAGTTCTTTTGCGTTCCTGCCGCCCCCGCAGCCGAGCTCGGCGATAAGCGACGGTTTTATAATATCAAGGTGCGACATACCCCAGTCAGCCATTTTCGCGTGTCCGGAGCCGTTCATACTGCCGAGCATCATCTTACCGAGAACCCCCTGCGGTTTTCTCGTCTGATTTACGAATGATTTGAAAAGTCCCATATTATCCTCCCGATCAGCCGAAAATCCCGCGCTTTTTATACGGCTCGGACTCTGCTGAAACAAACGTATAACCGGTGTCGGTGATCGCTTTTTTGAGTTTTTCCGTATCGGCTGATCCGTCGATCAGAAACGTCGCTTCTTTTTGCGCCCTTGACGCTCTGACCTTTTTCGCGTCGGGGAACGCTTTTCTTATCGTGTCGCAGATATGCGCCTCGCACATCCCGCACATCATACCTTCGATCTTTACGGTAACTTTGTTCATATTGTCTCCTTTGGTTAGCCTCTGCTAACTCATGTTCTTAAAATCAAGGGCTTACGCCCCGATTTTGTTTTGTTTATTTATCCGAGCGCGAACAGGATAACGCCCGCGTCCGAATGTTATCAGACTTTGAATTCTATCCTCACGATCTGCATTTTCATAAATCCGTCTCCGAGCTTTGCCAAAAGCCGGAATGATGCAGGTACGGACGGGTCTTTCAGATCGTTGTAGCCGAGCATGTATCCGCGTGACGACACGGTCGCGTTTTCGAGCCACGGCTTTATATCTGTTTCTATACTGTTTACGCTGAAATAGTCGGATATGCCCGTGATGCCGGCTTCCTTCACCCAGGTCTTCAGCATGATCTTCACGGCGCGTCTGTTCGCCGAATCAAAGACGAGTTTTCCTCCGGGAAAGCGCAGCGCCATAGCGTTTATCAGCTTTTTTATCTGTTCGGTCCTGAAATAGTAGAACACGCCCGCCGCAAGGAAGCATACGCCGTCCTTCGCGTCTATCTTATCGAACCACGAAAGATCGTTCAGATCCGCGGCGACGTTTCTGATCCTTTCGGTACCGGGCAGCAGCTTCTCGCGTACGGCGATCACGTCCGGCAGATCGATATTGTAAATACCGCACTGTCCGTTGTCGCAGTTTTCCGCGGTCTGATCGAGCCCGCAACCGAGATTGACGAGCGCGGCGGAGGGGTGTTCGTTCAGATATTCCTTCGCCTCGATCATCAGATCGTTTTCACGCATGGCGACTTCCAGAGCGCCGAAACGGTGCGCCACGCTCTTCGACTGCTTCTCAAGCGCGCCGAAATCGTAATCGAGGCGGTTGATGAGTTCTACCGCTTTATCGTCGCGGAACAGATCCGGAAACTGTTCAGTGCAGAGCTTCCGCCCGTAAAGCGGGATCACAAGGGTTTCCTGCACGGTGTTTTTCTCGATATGTGTTTTCATTTTTTACCCACAAGCAGCGCCGATCCGGAAAGCTCCATCCAGACCGCCTCATGCTTTTTCATATATTTGTCCGTGGTTTCGATCAGTTCGACTTTTTCATATCCCATATCCAGCAGTTTTCCGACAAACGCCTGCATATCGCCGTACCTGGATCTTGAGAAAATATCGTGAAGCGCGAACGTGCCGCCTTTTTTCAGCGTGCGGAGCGTTTCAAGCAGATACGACTGGCGGTCGCCCGGGATATTGTGATAAACGTAATTGCTCGTTACGGCGTCAAAGGTCTCATCCGCAAAATCAAGCTTCGTAGCGTCGCCTTTCTGAAAAGACGTGTTGGTTACGCCTTCCGCTCTCGCGTTTCGCTCACAGAGCGGCTTGTTGTACGACGCGTACTCCTTGCCCCAGCGATCGATGCCTATAACGCGGGCTTTCGGATTGCGTTTCGCCACGGCGATCGTAAGCGCGCCGCTGCCGCAGCCGACGTCAAGACATTTGCCGCCGTCGGGCAATTTTACGTATTCCGCGACACCTTCGATGATCTGACGCGACATCTGCCGCTTGCCGTTGTAATCAAACGCACGGTAAAGCAGAAACATCCACAGCGTAACTGCCGCTCCGATAACCGTTACGGCAAGGAAAACGACGAACAGTACGGTCTTCAGAGCGCCGGATACGATCCCGGTCAGTCCGAAAACGATGAAAAGGATCAGGAACAGGGCGGTGATCGCAAGAGCGGTACAGATCATGCCTTTCGGCATCCAGTTTTTGTAATCGCTTCGCTCATGAATAACGTCGCTTACGCTCCTTATTGAATCGGGTTTCATATGATCCTCCTTGATATTCTTGTTTCGTATAAACGATTTATATCAGTTTGCTTCTTTTTTTGAAAGCGCCGGGCTCCTGTTAGCATATGCTAACTCACTTTCCTTTTTTAACGGACCGACCGTTTTTCCGGTGATCCGTTATCAGCAATTCTGTATTTAGGGCTTATGGTTAGCCTTTGCTAACTATAATAGCACTGTGTTTGACATTTGTCAATAGGTTTCCCGAAAAAACGCACAAAAAACCAAACGCAGATCTTGTCATACAAGATGATTTTCGTTCGTCTCTCCGAATTTACCGTAAATCACTCCGGCAAATCCCATAAACTCCGCAAATGCGCAAGGGGCGGCGGGATCGCTCCCGCCGCCGTGTGGTTTTGGTCATGCTGCGTTATCAATTGAGATCATTTGCGCATTGTTTTTCATATACCGAACAACGAGCGGAAAAAGTTTATGACAGCGTATATGACGGACATAAACCAGTTCGGGCTTTCTTCCGGCTGTTCTGCGGCGCCGCTTTCAGTCCGGAACTCAGGCTGTGCGTTACTCGTTTCACCGCCGTTATCAGCCCTCTCCTGCCTTTCGCCGTTTCCGGGCATCTGCGGTTGAAAAGTACCGTCGCCGTTCTCAGGCGCTTCCGGAGGAGTTTCACCGTCCGGCAGAGCGGGAGGATTGCCTTGTCCGTTCGGTACGCCGCGGTCATTTCCGCTCATATCAGGAGTCTGATTCATGCCGCCGTTTTTGCCCGGAGGAGTTGGAACAGATCCTCTGCTGCCCGGCATCTGTCTTTGATTCCCGCCACCGCCGGGCATCATTTTCTGACTTCCGCCCATGTTACCCGGCATTTGACCGCCCATACCGCCGGTCGAGGTTGTTCCTGCGGTCGAGGTCGCCGCCGCTGCGCTTCCGTTTTTCAGAGTGTAGGAAGAGCCGGTCGTCAGTTCGGAGCTTGCAAATAAGATATAACTTGCGCTGCGCACGGCTTTTGCAGAGTACAGTACGTTGCCGGACGCGTCGGTGACCTGAATTGCGTTTCCGGCAGTCACGAGATTCGAAGCATTTCCGCCCATGCCGCCGAAGCCGCCCATGCCGCCCGCGCTGCCGAACGTCACGTAAGGAGTCGCAGCGGAATAGCCCTGCACCATTCCGAGATGTCCGACGGCGAGTACCGTCGCGCCTTTGAAGTAAGTGCCTCTTTCGGCGTCAAGCGGATCGCCGTCCCCTTGCGAAGGGGTATAAACTTCAAGCGTACCGCCAATGAGATTGATCGTGCCGTTGGAATCGATCCCGTCGCCGTTCGTCACGTTGACGTACACATATCCGCCGTACTGGTTATAGCTGAAACTGTAGTTCGTAAGGTCGGAGTTTGCGGCATTGACACCGTCGTCCGTCGCGTTGACCGTGATATTGCCGGAATAGACGTTCAGAGTTGCCGCTTCTATGCCTTCTTTGGATTTTTTCACGTTGACCGTCGGGCCTTCGGCGCCTTCCGTGCCGATGTTGAGAACGTAATCGCACTTGATCCCGTCGTCAACGGCGGAAACCGTGATATTGCCGGAAAGGATATTCAGTTCCTTGTCGGATTTCAAGCCGTCGTTCACATTTGCGGTGATATTGAGCGTCACTTCCTTTATTGTGAGGGAAGAAGTTGAAAGCAATGTGCTTGTCGCGTTGCCGTCCTCATCTTCTTCATAGAGATCGTATCCGCCCTTGATACCGTTCTTGCCGTTTGACGTGATATTGATCGTCCCGGTGCCGCAGATCGTAACGTTCGATCCGTCCTTGCACTTGATTACCGCGTTTTCAATATCCGGATAAAGCGTTTCGTCGGTATAGATATCGTCGTTGTTGTATTTATCGTCTGCCAGATCGTTGACCGTTCCCGCAGCCGCGACGATGCTGACCTCGCTGCCTTTGTTGCAGGTGATCGGAGCAGTCGCCGAAGCGGAGAGCGTCAACCCGTTCAGCACCAGCGTGACGCCGGTAACGTTCTTCTTGACGACAATCGAACCGTTTGAACAGCTGCCGGATACGACGTACGTGCCGCTGTCCTTGATCGTAAGCGACGTTCCGTCGATCTTATATCCGGAATAAGCGCCTTCCGATACCGTGATGCCGGAATCGGAAAAAACAAAGCTTGTTGCGTCCGTTATACTGTACGCCGAAGAGGACGCCTGAGTTCCTGCGGCAAACGCGGTAACCGAAGATACTGCCATTAACGATACGATCATAACGATACTGATGATGAACGCCATTGCTTTGCGTGTTTTTTGATTGTGTTTCATTTTTAATGCCTCCTTGAATCTGTAATAGGGTTTCAGCCGGCTCACGGATGGCGTGAGCCTTGGATCAAAATAGTCGTTACCGTTCATTGGTACCACCCGCCTTTCATTGGTTTTGAGAAGGATCGTTTTTCCTTTTCTGATTCTCATTTTACCCGCGAAGATTGAAGTTCAATTGAAGGATCCGACTTTTTTCGTTTTTTCTTTTGCAGCCCGACGATCCCGATGATCAGCCCGATCGTTAAAAGAAGCGATCCCGCGACCGGATATACGGCGCAGAGCGCATTCGTCGTGCCGTAGATCTCAAGAACGCCGCGGAACACGGACCCGACGGAAAAGGCGGCGATACCGGAATTCCAAAGGTTCAGCGCGGCTCTGCCGGGATATTTTTGGTGGATCAGCATCAGCGTGTAAGGCAATACGCCGAGCGTCAAAGGGACCGCAAAGGCGTAGATCATGAAGTAAGAATAGACCTCGTGGCTGAACGCTTCGTAGATCGCGCCGAACAGGGCAAGAAAAACGGTTCCCGCGCTATTCCCAAGCAGATTTCTTTTCAGACTAATATCCGATATATACAATGTCGCTTACCTCTCTTTCCTTGATTTTTCCGTTGGTGGTGGGATTGTTGATCACTTCGCCGTTGAAGAACATCGTCGAAGATCCGCCGCCGTCGAGATTGTACGCTTCCTTTACTCCGAGGCTTTGCATAAATTCCGCGAGCTCATACAGGCTGAGCCCCTCGCTCTCGTCCGTCCTGCCGTCGGATACCACGAATATGAAGTGATTGGCGTCGATCAGACCTATCGCGGTCCTCGGATTGCTCGCCTTTGCGCGTCCGACCTCGTCGTTTTCGCCCACGGAGATCAAGCCGTTTGCCACAATTCCCGGTCCGAACGAAAACGCCTGCCATACGCCGTTTTCGACAAGCTCCTCGGCGGTATAATCCCGGTCGTTTACGACCTTCATCGTCCCGTCGGCATAAATGCACAGGACTTGCGCGCCCTTCGCCGAGCTTCTGTAAACGATCCCGTTGCGGATCACGTACCCTCTCTCCTGCGATCCGTAGTAATCGCCGTTGATCGCGAGGATCGCGTCGTTTTCTTCTGCAGTCACAGACGTTTTCTCGGTCACGTTTTTACCGTAGGTGTCGTTTGCGAAAGCAGTTTTCAGATAGGCTGCGGAGGCGAGTGTGACGTCGGCGACGTAGATTTTCGTGCCGTACCGCTCGTACTCGGTCAGCGTGATCGAGATGTTCTCGTCTTTGTACGCACTTTCATCCGATACGGCGGTTTGCTCTTGAACGGTCTCGTCGGGAGCTTGTGCGTCTTCGTTTTGCGTTTCTGTCCGGACTGAAAACAATGACGTATTCATCCCGGTCGCTTTTTCGTTATACGCCGCGCTCAAAACGAAAGTATCGAGCGCGATAAAAACAGTAAAGGCGATGAGCGCAGACGTAAAGCAGATCGCCCAGATATGTTTTTTCATATGTATCACCGTCCTTTCTTTCTTGATTATGATGATACAGGCGAAGATTGAAGATGGATTGAGGCCTCAAACTTTTTTTGAAAAAAGATCGGCGGAGCCCGAAAGCTCCGCCGTTAAGCAAATTGTTTTTAAGGTGATTCCGTAAGTCGTTATTTCGTACCGGTCAGCGCGACGCCGTTGACGTACAGCGTATAGCCGTTACTGAGCACGTTCGACGCATCGCCTGTGAAGCTCGTCACGCAGCTGTCGCCGGTGAGCGTCCGGGTTCTGCCGCCCTCCGGCGTGACGTTCACGGCGCCGACTTCGGCGGAAACGGACGTTCCGCCCGCGTTGGTTATCTTACCGTCGATGAAGCCGGTAAACGTCGAAGAATCGGAAATATCTTTTTCATCTTTCTGTATCTCCTTTATAAGTTTCCTTCGGAAACAACGACCCTCATCCGTTGTCGTTGTACACATCATAACGGATGAGGGTTGAAGAAAGATTGAAGATTTCTAAGTTATTGAAATTATTTTTTGACCGGAAGCGTTACCGTAAAAATCGCTTGTCCGTTTTTGTACTCGGCGCGGATCTGCCCGCCGTGCGCTTCCGCGACCGCTTTGGCTATCGAAAGACCGAGCCCGTAATGACCGTCCGCTTCGTTACGCGCCTCGTCCGTCCTGTAGAAACGTTCAAATAAGCGCGACGTCTGTTCTGCAGTCATCTCGGCGGCTCCGTTTGAAACGGTCAGCACCGCGTGATGTTTTTCTTTATGAAGAGACAAACCTATCGTGTCCGTCGTACCGTGGGACAGCGCATTATCGAGTAAGATGGAAACGAGCTGCCGGAGCTGATTCGGATTGCCGTCGATGAGTATCCCGGGTTCGGTATCGGATTCGATCTGCTTTCCCTTTTCAAACGCAAGAGTCTCAAAAGGAAGGATCTCGCCGTCCACCAGCTTTGAGAGATCGACCGTTTTTTTCGGGACTTCTCCGTTTTCCGCCTTTGAAAGTGCTAAAAGCTGCTTTACAAGGTCGGACATACGCTCATTTTCGTAGTCGATGTTGTCAAGCCATTCGCTTTGCCCGATCTCACGTTTTAAAAGCTCGCTGTTAGCGGAAATGACGGCGATCGGCGTTTTTAATTCGTGCCCCGCGTCGGAGACGAACCTCTTCTGCCGTTTGTCGTTTTCCTCCAGCGGACGGACGATGCGGCGGGCAATAAAGATTGAGATCACAAACAACACGACGGCAGCGGCAGAGCCGATGATCAGCATCTGGCGAAAGAGCCTTGTCTGATTGCTGTCGTTGATCGTTGAATCGATCATGGCGACAAGAGTATATCCGTCGCGTTCCTCCACAAGATATGCCATATTGCCCGATTTTCCGCTTTTTTTGCCCTTTTTCAGAATAGAGGAGGCGATTTCCAACAGCGATTCTTCACTTTGAAGGTCGTTGTTTCCGTTATTCACGGAAAGGACCTCGCCGTTTTCCGAATAAACGACAGAGTAGAAGGTGGAAAGCCGGAATTCCGGTTCGTTGTGCCCGGGACCGTCGTCCCGCTCTTCAAAATGCCCGTTTTTATCGGCATGTCCGGGAACCGGCGTGCCTTTCGGCGGTTGTTCATCATCCATCGGGAACGGCCGGTCTTCAAGTGAAAATCTTTCGGTATACATCCAGAGCATTTCGCTGTTGTCGCGGTCGAGTGAAATATGGTTTGAAATGTAGATCGTGGTCAGCGTGACGGTCATAAGCGCGATAAGCGAGAAAACGACCGTAAAAACGATCCTTCTTTTTGTTTTACTGAACATCGCGGCACCTCAGTTCATATCCTATCCCGCGCAGCGCCTTGATCTCGCAGCGCGATTCAACGTATGCGAGTTTTTTCCGCGCGAAGGACATATATACTTCAACGTTGTTATACTCGCTGTCGCTTTCATAACCCCACACCTTCAGAGCGATCTGCTCGCGGGTAAGCACCCGTCCCTGATTGGCGATCAGATACTCAAGGATGCGCAGCTCCTTTTCACCAAGGCGCACGCTCTGACCGTTTTCGCATTTAAGCACGGCGTTTTTTACGTCAAGGGTCAGATCCTCAAAAGTCAGACTTCCGTCGCTCGTCGGCAGATTGCGCCGTCCGAGCGCCCGCAGCCGGGCAAGAAGCTCTTTGGTCATAAACGGCTTGGTCAGATAATCGTCCGCGCCGCTGTCGAGACCCTCGACCTTGTCGTCAAGCTCGCCCTTCGCGGTCAGCATCAGGATCGGCGTGCGGTTTCCTTCTTTTCTCGCTTTTTTTGCAACGTCAAAGCCGTTCATTCCGGGCATCATGACGTCAAGAACACACAGATCGTAAACGCCGCTTTCAAGTTCATAAAGCGCGTCCTCTCCGTTTTCAACGGGAGTGACTTCATATCCCTCCCGGCGCATGATCTCGCACAAAGCCCGGTTCATTCTTTTCTCATCTTCTGCAAGCAAAACTTTCATATATCCGTCCTCCATTATGCCTCATTGTACGGGAAAAGATTGAAACCGGATTGAAAAACCGCAGGAAATTTCAGAAAGTTGATGCAAAACTTTGTACCCGTTCTCTTGAAATATGCGGCGGGATCCGTTACGTTTGTTCCCGCCGTCATAATGATAGCAGGGAGCGGGCAAAAAGTCAAGTCAGTTTTTGTAAAAGGCGGCTGTGACGTTTTCCGCAGTATTTCTGAATTCACGGAGGAATTATAAAAATGACCGATCTGCGTTTGGTCCCCGGTATCGGGGCGAAAAAAGAAAAAGAGCTGATCGAAACGGGCTGCGATTCGACTGAAAAGCTGAGAGGAGCCGATCCGGATCAGTTGTATCTGAAAGCCTGCGATATGGCGAACCGGCAGCCCGATAAATGCGTGCTTTACGCATTCCTCTGCGCCGTCGGCGAAAAGGTTGCCAAAGCATGGAACGCCGGAAAAGACCGGATGAAGAAATAATAGTACATGATCGCGAAGAACCGCCCTTCCGTTTACAAAAAACGGAGAGGCGGTTTTTTAAATGTGCGTTTTTGGCTTGGTCGTCTAACAGATAAGCGGAGGAAAAATGCGCGCAGGTGCCGTAAATACTTGATATTTGTTGTGGTTTGGTTGAATTCGTTATCTCCACTCGGACCATAACACTTTAGCGCTTTAAAGTGATAAATTTTAGCGGAGATAAGCGCGTAATACTGCTCATTAAGCAGGGGTAGATTTGATTTTTATCGAAAAGTTCCGTCGACTTTGATGCAGCCATGTGACTGTAGCATAATCCACTGTGTGCCTTTTTTAGTACAAAGGCAATTCGATCTTGATCAGCGATTTTAGATATTATAAGTGAAAAATTCAATTCGTCAAGATTAGTATCTTTTTTCGCGAATTAAAAAATGTCCAAATTTATATATTCCAGTTCTATGCGCTATAATAATTCAAAACACTAGCAAAGACTTCCGCAATCATAAATATATGTGGTGAAAAACAGTAAAGAATTAGAGAGGTAAATGGATGTTTGTTCAGTGGTAAAATAAAGTGTTTACAAATGTGACAAATCTTTCTGTGAAAATGGTGTTGACTTTTTGGATTTTCTGAGTATAATATAAGTGTAATCATTTAGATTACAGTAAACGTAAATCTCGTGTTGTAGTTCTCCCAATATACGGGAAGGTACGAAGCACGAGATTTTTTCTGAGGTGTTAAATGAAAACTGCTATACTTGTAGATGGTGGCTTTTATCGAAAACGAGCTATATATCTTTTTGGTGAAAAGCCTGCAAAAGATCGTGCAGATGAACTCGTAAAATATTGCTTGAGACATATTGATAAAGACGATGATGGAAATGGTTTATATCGTATTTTTTATTATGATTGTAAACCTTCTGAAAAAACCATTTACAATCCATTGACCAACAAAAGTGTTAATTTACAAAAAAGTGAATTATACTCATGGACAAATGATTTCTTAAGAGAGTTGACTCACAAAAGAAAGCTTGCATTACGCATGGGTGAATTATTGGAGAGTTCAGCGGGTTATATCTTAAAATCTGATGCACTGAAAAAACTATGTCGAAAAGAGATTTCCGTGGATGATTTAACACCAGATGATTTCCATCTTGAAATACAGCAAAAAGGGGTAGACATGAGAATAGGTCTTGATATTGCCTCTTTAGCACAAAAAAAGTTGGTTGATAAGATTGTCCTTATTGCTGGTGATAGCGATTTTGTACCAGCTGCTAAACATGCAAGAAGAGAGGGCATAGATTTTGTCCTCGATCCTATGTGGCATACCATTAAGGATAGCCTTAATGAACATATCGATGGTTTGGAATCAAAAGTATCAAAGCCACCGAATAATATTCATGATCCTTTACATATTCATTATGTGCCAAAGGAATCAGATATTTGACCCATTCATAATCAAAAAGGAGCTGTTGCAAGTTATTAAAACTTAGCAACAACTCCTTTTATCTTATTTAGAAGAAAAATGCGCGAAGGGGCCGATAACACTTGATTTTTTTGTGGTTCGGTCAAATCCGCTATCTCCACTCGGACCATTCAGAGAGTCCATAACGTATTTGAGTTATGAACTCTCGTTTTTTATAAAAAGCACTTGACAAAGATACTCTCAATGCGTATAATAAAACGATTTAGTTCCGCAGAACTGAACGGGCGGCTTGGGATAATAACAAAAGGAGGGTAAAACCCATGTTTGAGTACGTTCCAAAAACCGAATACACCCCTGTAAAAGAAGAGCTTGAAAAGATCATTCGGAAAGCCCGGTTGTTTCTGCGTCAAAAATACGGAATCACTTTTCGGTTTCGTTTGATTGGCAGTGGAAATAGACATTTAATCATGCGCGATACAAGCGGTAACAAAGGATATGATTTCGATTACAACCTGATCTTGCCGTATAAACCGGAGCAAAAACCGAAGCAGCTGAACGAATACTTCCGTTTGGCATTCAATTATGCCGTTCAGGAGATGGCATATAAATGCCCCGAAGATTCAACGACTGTTTTGACGATCAAGGTTGTCGATCAAAAGCACAAGAAGATCGCTCATAGCTGCGATTTTGCAATTATTTACTATCCTTACGATGATACCGACGACGGGTATTTCTATATCAAAAACTGGAAAAACGGCAGATACACTTTTGAGTTTCGGCAACTTGCAGAAGGCGCTGAAAGTAAACTGGATGAACTCAAAGAGTATTCCGGTTGGTGGTCCAGAATCAAGGATGAATACAAAAAGCTGAAAAACACCAATAAGCAAAACAAGTGCTCCTTCGAGTTGTATCTTGAAAGCATTAACAATGTCTATGATCACATCAATCGGGAAAATGAGCGAAAAAAGAATAACGGCGTTATTGTATTGAACCAAGCTTTCAAATTTTAGTTTGTCCCATGTACCGGAGCAGGTTCGCCTGCTCTTTAACCGTTCTGAAACAGGGAAATAGAAATATGAACAAGATAATCAGATCATTAAAGAATATCAACCTGCGTTTGTTTCTGGCGCTTCTTGTGCTCGGGCTTTGTCCCGCGATATACACAACTCTGCGTACTTTCTTTCTCGGTCAGCTTCCGGGCGAATGGTCTTACTCTATCGCGGGTCAGCTCAGTTGGGTCAATCTGATCTATGAGATCGTAAACGAAGCGATCATTCTGCCGCTGTTCTTCTTTATCGGAAAAGTCGTTTCCGATAAAAAAGAGTTTACCAACCGAGTCAAGACCGGACTTCTGATCTCGCTCGGCGCTTATTCGATCCTCTCGGCGATGATCCTGATTTTTGCGGAGCCGCTGCTCTCTGCTATGGCGGCCTCGCCCGAGATCATCAGGGAATCCGCGTCTTATATCCGTATCGAAGCGGTCGCCAATATCTTCGGGATCCTTTTCAGCTTCGTTTCCGTGGCGCTCGTAACGCTCGGCAAAGACCTCTTTGTCTATATACTGACCGGCGTCAAGCTCGTCCTTTGCGTCGTATCGGATACCTTTCTCGTTTCTACCCTGCCCGTATCGCTGAACCTCGGCGTGAACGGCATCGGCGTTTCCAACATCATCGTGAACGCCTTGCTGTTCGTCACCGCCGTTATCATTCTTGCAAAGCAGGGCTGCCGCGTTTTCAGCCGCGGAAAGCTCTCGTTTGCGTGGGCAAAGGATTTTGCGAAGATCGGCGGTATCTCGGGGCTGGAATCCTTCGTGCGCAATATCGCCTATATGCTGATGGTGTCGCGCATGGTCAATATGGTGGGC
>JAEEJH010000073.1 GCA_016281775.1 Clostridiales bacterium
AGCTAATGATGGGATTCGAACCCATGACCTGTTGATTACGAATCAACTGCTCTGCCAGCTGAGCCACATTAGCAAATACTTGACTTATTCGTTTTTTTGTGATATAATGTTCCGCGGAACGGTATGTATTATATCACCGAAATTTCGAATTGTCAAGATATTTTTCGTATTTTTTATAAAAAGGAGAGATTTATTTTTGAAGTTGACAGATTTAGGTACGTTAAAAAGCGTTTTTGCCGAAGCAGGAGCCTCACCTGATAAGAAATTCGGGCAGAATTTTCTGATATCCGAACGCGTAGTCGCTTCGATAGCCGAAAACTGCGGCGCTGAGCCCGAAGACGGGATTCTTGAAATAGGTCCGGGCGCTGGTACGCTCTCTCGGGAACTGTGCGCAAGATACGCTAAAGTCGTAGCCGTAGAGATAGATAACAGGATGATAGACGTTTTATCGATAACGATGCGCGACGCCGGTAATTTCACCGTCATAAACAAGGATATAATGAAAACGGATATAACGGCGCTCGTACGCGAATACTTCGCCGGTATGCGCGTCACGGTATGCGCGAATCTGCCTTACTACATAACCACGCCGGTAATTATGGCTCTGCTCGAATCGGACGCGGGATTCGACAACGTGACCGTTATGATACAAAAAGAAGTTGCCGCGAGGCTGACGGCAAAACCCGGTACGCCGGATTACGGCGCGATCACGCCGTCCGTCGAATACCGGGCGGAAGTACAGAGACTGTTCACGGTCCCCGCCGGATGCTTTTACCCCGCTCCGAAGGTCGATTCCGCGGTGGTGCGGATGAAAATAAGAAAAGATCCCCCGGTGAATCCGAGGGATAAGGAGCTTATGTTTGAGATAATCCGCGCGTCCTTTTTGATGCGAAGAAAAACTCTGTCGAACGCCGTTTCGTCCGTTCTTGACATAAGCAGAGACACGGTATGCGGCGCGCTCAACGATTGCGGTCTTGACGCCGCGGTACGCGGCGAAGCGCTGTCGCTTTACGATTTCAGCCGTTTGTCTGACGCGATAAAGGGCAGAATATAGTTTTTGCTCACAAAACGCCGGTCTTTTGCAGCTCCGCGTATACGACTTCAGCCATACGCAGAAAACCGATATCGTTTGGATGCGTACCGTCGACCGTACAGCATTCTCTGTCTGTTTTTCCGAAAAGTCTCTCTCCGTCGATGAAATATACGTTTTCATCGCCTTCGGAGAGGGCTTTTTCATACGTACTCTTTATCGCTTCGCGTCTGGCGGGCGCCGTAGGGTCGCCGTCGAAGTCGGGTTTCGACATGAATATCACCGGAGTTTGCGGGTGTTTTTTGCGAAACGTTTTAAAAAGCCGTTCGTGCGTCGCCCACAAGTGTTCGGCGTTCGGCGCGTTATGGTCGTAATCGCATACAAATACGCTCATGTCGAGCGAAGCGATATAGTCTGCTATCGCCTGCTCTCCGAGAGCGCCCGCCGAAAAACCGAGGTTTATAAAATCGGTATTCGTCCACCTTGATATAAAACACTGATAAGGAATATCGGGACGCGAGCTGCACCCGCCTTCGGTTATTGACGAGCCGTAGTACAGTATCGGTTTTACGTCCTGTCTGTATTTCAGCCCGTGGCCGCATTCTGCGTTTTCGGGCAGACCTATCACAAGATCTCTTACGTCGTTATACGTGGGCATATAAAGTATATAATTACGCATACCTTCGCCCGGCAGGTATTTTTCGACTGAATAACCGTTCGGTCCGCTCGATTCGGATACATTCGCATAGTGACCGGGGATAAAGTGCGCTGCCAGCTTATATTTGATCCGACCGTCCGGTCCTTCTTTTTCTTCAATAAGAACAAATCCGCCTCTGCCGAGAGTTGTCATGTGGCAATATACGTTCAGTGTATCGTAACTTACCGTTACGGACATCCTGTCCGCATCGGTGGAGAATCTTATCCTCCCGCCCGCGGTATAACCGTTCAGAAGCGCCACGTTGGGGCTGACCGTATCGGCAACACTCCGCGGCATACGTAAGAACCGCCCGGCGTCAGTATCGTAAAAAACGCCGTACAGATCGAAATTCTCATCGGGTATTCTGTAAAACTTCTGATCCGGCGTGACGTCAAGCCCTTTTTGAGCGAATCCGGGAAATATTTCTTCAATTTTCATGTCTGTCAGATCTCCTTTATGACGCGATCGTGAATGGGAAAATGGAAATTTATTCGTCATTGATAATTTTATCACGCGTTTCTAAAAATGTCAAGATAAAACCTACAGCGTTTAATTTAGCTTTTAAATTCTTATCGTTTCAGAAAAATACGCGATCCTTCTTGATTTTTGCAAGGCATAAGTGCTGAGTTGTTTATCCATGCTTCGCAAAAATCTTCGGTCACCGCTGAAAACAGTCCCCCGGACTGTTTTCTTTACGCTGCTTCGAGTCCCGTATATGAAGTTTTGCACCGCGAAAAAAAGCACGCTGTTGCGTGCCTTTTTTTCGTGTGAAAGAGCGCGTAAAAGTGCACCAAAGCATAGAAAGAACAGCTAAAAGTACACCAGTAAAAAGATTATCATAAACCCGAATAACGCCTTTTTTCAGCATTATCTCGTCCTTTGCGATATACTCTATATCCGGCACGACGTGCGTGGCGATTATGACGATCTTATCAAACGATATCATGCCGTAATTGTATCCGTAGGATACGTTGAAATAAAAGTTATCTCAGGAGTTGTATATCAGATCCCTGAAGGCAAGATACGACGATCCGAACAGCACTACTGACGCCGTCACCGACCCCAAGCCCGAAACGACCGAAGCGACCGTAACGGACAAAGAGAATAACGACAGCACGG
>JAEEJH010000074.1 GCA_016281775.1 Clostridiales bacterium
ACCTGCGCCAAGCGGGCGGGACTTTCCACCGCCGCGGTATTCTGGCCCTGCACCGGCAATCACCCCGATATAGATTATCTGATAGACGAATACTGGTCGCAGGGCGAGGGAGATACGAGAAGGGCGGCTTTCCGCCGCTCCGGTTCTTCCGAAGAGGTCATGAAGATCGTCGATAAGTACGTCGACGGTTTCAGAGAACGTTATCATCCCGGCGCCGACGTGTTCGTGATCAGATGCGCCGCGGATATCATCAGGGAATTCAAGCCCGATCTCATCATGATCCACCCGGCGAATATCGACGGCTACCGCCACGGCAACGGTCTTTTCAATGAAAAGGTAAACGAAGGCGTACGCGAAACGGACGAATGGCTCGGCATCATCTGCCGCGCCGCCGAAGAAGCCGGAACGCTTGATCATACGAGTATAGTTCTTCTGTCCGATCACGGTCAGCTCGGAATAAAACGCGCGATAAATCTCAACGTTCTGCTCGCGGACGCAGGGTTCATAACCGTCGAAAACGGCAAAATGACGGCCTGCAAAGCGTTTTGCCGCTCGTGCGGCATGATGGCGCAGTGCTACGTTTTCGACAGATCCTGCAAAGACGAGGTGCGCGCGTATCTCGATCACCTCTGCGAAGAGGGTATCTACGGCATATCGGAGGTCATGACTGAAGAGGAGTGCAGAGCAAAGCACAGACTCGGCGGCGATTTCGATTTCGCGCTCGAGACCGACGGCTACACAACGTTCGGCGAAGCCGTTACAAGGCCGCTCGTCGCAAATCTCTCAAACTCGGATTACCGCCTCGGCAGGGCGACTCACGGCTATCTGCCCGACAAAGGACCTCAGCCGGTCTTCTACGCAAAAGGTCCCGCTTTCAGAAACGGGGCGGAGCTGCAGAGATGCAATACCGTTGACGAAGCGCCGACGTTTGCGAGAGCGCTCGGCTTCGATATGAAGGATACGGACGGAAGAGTGCTGAACGAACTGCTTATATGAGTCGGAAACACTAAATCGCAGAAGGCGCCGCGCTCGGGGAGCCCCCGCCCTCCTGTCTCCCCAAACCCCTCTGCCTCCCCCCGTTCCTCGATCTGAAGATCGAGGGGGCGCGGCGATATACCGCAATTCTTGCGGTGCGATATATTTGCTAACGCAAATGCGATATAGTCGGCTTTCGCCGTCTGCGATATGCGCTTCGCGCGTGATATGTGCCTTACGGCAGTCTCGGATATATGAGTCCGGTAGATCACCGGCTCGCGCACAGCACTAGCTGATAACACCGCCAAAAAAGGGAAGTGTGAAGTCTTCTTCAGCCGGTAAAGACAGCAAGTTTCACACAAGTCGGTAATGCATACGGTTGCTGTGTTACCCTCTTACAAAAAAGCAACCAATCCAAATCTTCCCATACCTTGAGTACAAATCCTTTAGAGGAAGATCTGCCAGGATCATGTACTTTTCATATCCGGTATAACCCGGGTATTCATTAGCAAGCGAAATCACCCTACAGTCTTTTTTAAAATCTATACAAATCATAGATTCAACACCTAAACTTTCTTTTTCCATCTTAAGAATCTCCTTTTAATTTAATATTGAGAAAAAACAGTATGTTTTAGTTATTAACATCACGGATATCTTGAAATACAACTTTGCCATTCATTTACAAACATAAAAAATCCTTTCCTGAACAGCAGGAAAGGATTTAATTATGAATATGAAAACAAAAAGCGCTGCGAGTGATTAAAAATATAATTTTATCCGTAATCACATTGAAATATGCAGCGCGGTTATAAAACTCCAGAAAACAATCCTTTCTGGGTGCTCAGCAATGTGTTATTCTTTAATCGTCGCTTTATGAAATCAGATGTGTAATTAATTTACAAATTATTAGTCACTATTACCAATTTTTTCACTTTTTCTATTGACTTATAACTCTAATAATGCTAATATATTTAAAAAAGGAGGGTGTAATATGAAAAGATTGAATATAGTGTTAACAACTATTGTACTGTTAAGCGTAATGGTGCTATGCTTATTATTAAGTTGCTCTAGCAAAATTGAACCAGTTGAAACTGATGTAAAAACAAAAGCGATTACAGAGCAGCCGATGACTACAGAAAACGAGACTGACAATCACTATATCGTTAACGGCGATCAATTCGAATACACGATAAACGACGACGGCACTTTGACGCTCACTAAATACAAAGGCACCGATACCGATATTGTTTTTCCGTCCGCGATTGACGGCAAAACCGTCAGCACAATAGGAGACAGGATTTTTTCGTTAAATCAAAATATTGTTTCGATAGATATGCCGGATACTATTTTAAAAATCGGAACGTCTGCATTCAGGGGTTGCACCAAACTTGCCAACATCAAATTTAGTAAAAACCTTGAAATTATCGGGCAAACCTCTTTCTCCCTCTGCTCTTCTTTAACTGAATTGATTATCCCTGATTCCGTCGTTACGATCGGTGAAGGAGCTTTTGAAAATTGCCGTTCGTTGCTAAAAGTAACGCTTAATGAAGGACTTACGGAATTAGGTTCATTCAATGATTGCAAATCTCTTGAAGAAATAAATATTCCGAATACCGTCGGATATATAGGCAACGCAACTTTTCAGAACTGTCAGGCTTTAAAATCTATTCACATTCCGTCATCATGTAAGTATATAGGAGAGAATGCGTTTTATCATTCCGGTTTAGAGAACGTTGATTTGGATGAAGGTATTGAGAAAATACTATATGGCGCATTCGCATCTACAAACCTTAAAACAGTTACGATTCCGGGAAGTGTAAAAAAGATAGAATCTACCGCGTTCAGTTCATGCAAAGACTTGACTGAAATAATGCTGAATAAAGGCATTGAAGAGATACAGTATAACGCATTCGGAGAAACTGCAATAAAAGAGATTGTCTTGCCTGAATCGTTACAAAAGCTGGATGAAATGGCGTTTGCCGGGTGCCTCGCCCTCAAACGCGTCAAATTCGAGGGTAACGCGCCTGAACTAACAATCGATGCCGGCATTCAGGTCGGTGATATAAACTATAAAATCCTGTATCACGAAAATGCGACGGGTTTCAACTCAGAAAAATATAATAATTATCAAAAAGAAATATGGTAATATTATTTGTTTTATAAAGATAATATTGCATCTTTGCATATGATTGAAAAATCTTACCATTTAGCATAGGCGTTTTTTCGAAATATAAACTTATATTTCATTTTAATAATCTAATAAATCTGAAGAATATGTATTTATGTAAGAGACTATTATAACACTAGAATTACAATTATCATAAAAAAGAGTGCGCATACACAGCGCACCCTTAATGATTAGAAATAATATGAAATAAAACCAAATTCGATCTTTACTCTATCTTGTCGTTTGAATAATCTGAAAATGAACTATGTATTATCAAATGTTCTTCGACAGACGAATCAAACACATATACCGTTTCATTTGTTTCTGCGTTTATTAAAATAAACTTGTACGTTATATCATTCGTCGTAACTCTGGTAAACATCTGCCCGAGAACGATGTTCTTCATAAAATTCAACGGCCACCTGTTAACATAACCGGACATATCCTTTTCATATGCCCTCATAATTACTGTTTTATAATCTTTTGATATCTCAAGCGGAAAACCTTCATCGATGTAGTAGTCAAAGAAAGTTTCCACTCTGGATCTCAGATAATCAATATCTTTTTTTGATAAAGAAAACACGAGATCGCCTTCGGAAGATAAATATGCATGTTTTTGTATAAGTTCAAATCCTTCTGAAACATTACTGTAATCTCTGTGCATAAACTCTTCCGGTGTTGCAGAGAAAGCCTGCATCGACAGCTTGCTATTCAAAACAAATATTTTTCTGCCAAACAGAACAATGACAACACTGGTAATGGCTAAACATACACACAAAATGCAGACAGATATTAAAGCCGTTTTCTTTGTTTTACTCATAACACAATCCTCCAAACATTTACTGAATATAGTTTACATTTTTCACTGATTATTTAAATTAAAATCAAGTAAACAACGGCGGTTTTATTATGTTCAGTTTTCTTCCGGTTTTTCCGTCTCTGCTTTTTGCTCCGACAAAAGTATTTCGAGCATAACCGTGTTGGCGTACGCGTCGGCGGCGCTTTTGAGCGTGAGCGGTATCCCATCCGAGCGTATCTCCGACGGCTCGCCCGACAGGGTGGCGCATACGTAGCCGAAAGCGTTTTCAAGCCCTATGCGGAAAGCGCTGTATATCTCTTCTACGGTCATATCCTTCTGAAGCGCGGAAAACAGCCCGCCGATCTGATTGATCGAAAGCACGCGCTTGAAAACGAATATCATCATGAAGTACGACAGATGCTCTCTGTCGTATTTTTTCTTTTTCGGGGGCGGCACGACCTTCGCCTTGACGTAATTGTTTATCATCGAAGCTGTCGTAACGTCTTCCGGAGTATCGGCAAAGCTGCCGAAATATTTGCCGATAAGCGACAGCACCTGGTCCATATAAAGATCGATGTCCGGCAGCTGTTCCCACAGCGGCAGACGGAATTTTTTCAGTTCTTCTGCGGTTATCATAACGAAATACCTCATTTGTTTTGTTCATACACATTTTATCATAAAAAAATTGATTTGTCAAGAGGCAAAAAAACTCTTGACATCGTGAAAACAATGTGATATAATAGTATTGAAAACCAGATATAACAATGCAAACAACCCCATAAAATCATACGGACAAGGAGGAAACGTCAATGGGAAGGCAATTTAAGATCAGCATTTACGGTGATTCGGTGCTGAAAGGCATAATGTACGATACGGAGAAGGGCAAATACGTCCCCGGTCACGGTACCGCCGCGGAGGCGCTTGCGGAGCTGTTCGGTCTGACGATCAACAATTATTCAAAATTCGGAGCGACCGTCAACGAAATAAGAAAACTGATCGAATCCGATCTTGATAAAGGTTACGACTGCGACTGCGCCGTGATCGAGCTCGGCGGCAACGACTGCGATCACGACTGGGCGGCGATATCGAAAGACCCCGACGGCATGCATTACCCGAAGGTAAAAGCCGACGAATACGAGAGAAAACTTACAAAGCTCGTAGAGTTTTTGAAGAGCAAAAACGTGATACCGGTACTGACGACCGTTCCGCCGGTCGATCCCGACAGATATCTCGATCACGTGTGCAGAAAAGGTCTGAATAAAGAAAACATACTGAAATGGCTCGGCGGGACTTCTCAAACCATATCGCACGTGCAGGAGCTTTACTCCGCCATAAACTGCCGCGTCGCGAAGAATACCGGCGTTATGATCTGCGACTGCCGCGCCCCGTTTCTGCAGAGAAGATGTTACAAAAAACTGATGTGCGAAGACGGTATACACCCGAGCAAAAAAGGTCAGATGCTCATAACCGATACGTTTTATCGCTTTATCGGAGAGAATATCAAAAACCGCCCGGATCTATTCGTGACGGCGTGACCGTTTTTTTGTCGGAAAACGCCTTGACAACGGAAAAAACAATGATATAATATAATCGAATATCATTGTTAACGGTGATCGGTATGACCTGCATCGAGTTTTTCGACAATAACGCCATAGAGAATATTTTTACCTGCCTTGCGCTCAAGCCTGACAGAGTGATACTTATGGGCGGCGACGAAGAGCTGCTTTTGAAACACGCTCAAAGATACAAAGCGTTCACTGACGAAAAAGGTATGAACGTTGAATTCGCGTATAGCCTCATAGAGCGTAACGACGTTGACGAGATAGTTGACGTGCTTGCCGACATAGTAAATACGTACGATGAATGCGTAATAGATCTCACCGGCGGCGGCGAGCTGTATCTTGCGGCCGCCGGCGTGATACGCGAACGTTTTTCGTTCAGGGATATACAGATGCACCACGTCGATTATATAAGTCGCACGTCCGAAGACGTCGACGGAGACGGTTGCTCGGTGACGCCGGACGTTATGCCGAAGCTTTCCGTCGAAGACTGTATAAAACTGTACGGCGGAAAAGTCGTAAGCACCGGCGAAACGCTGTTCAGGATCGGTACCGATCTCGTCGGCGACGTGAACGCTCTCTGGGATATCTGCCGTAAAGATCCGTATGCATGGAACAAAATGACGCATATCACGTCAGCCGGCAAAACGGACGAGAGAGATCCGTTAAGAATGCATTACGAAGGCAACACGATAAAAAACAAATGCGCCGCCGAGAATATAGAATACGGAGAATTCCAAAGATTTTTAAGCAGACTTAGAACGGCAAAAATGATCCGGACGAGCTTCGATGCGTCGGGATACCATATAGCTTTCAAAAACGACGTCGTCATGAACTGCCTCACGGTCAGCGGCAGGACGTTCGAACTGCAGATCTATAACGCCGCGCGGAACTACATAGTCGACGGCGACCTGTTCTATAACGACGTGGTGAACGGAATCGTTATGAAATGGGACGACGCTCTGCCCGCCACCCCCGATCCGATGAACGAAATAGACGTCATGATGATCAAAGGCACGGTGCCGGTCTTCGTATCGTGCAAAAACGGCCAGTGCGGATCGGATGAGCTTTATAAGCTCAATACCGTGGCGATGAGGTTCGGCGGCAAATATTCGCGTAAGGTACTCGCGCTCTCAAATCCCGCGTCGGGCAATATCGACTCTCTGATAAGACAGAGAGCCGATGAAATGGGCATACTGCTTTTCGAAAATATGCGCCGTCTGGATTATAAAGGCATCGAAGAAGAGGTCGGAAAATTCTGGGACGACGGAAACGGCTGTTCGTTATAAGCGGCGGACAGCCTTTTTTTCCTTAAAAAACGCATGGGTATTGACATCGGCTAATAAATGATATATAATAAATAAAATTCCCGAAGGAGAAAGCTTATGAACATCAGAAACGACAAGCTGCTCGACGCCATAGTCAATCACGCCAAAAAGATCGGCGGCAGTCAGTCTCTTACGATAGATAAATACATATTATCGGTCATCGAAACGCTCGAGGGCAAAAACCCCGGCGCCAGCCTCGCCGACGGCAAAAGAGAGGCGCTTGACGGCATAATCTGCCGTTATCTGCCTGTTTCGGAGCTCGGTATCGACGCGATAACCGAAAAGCTGAAGGACCGTATAAAGACCAGAAGTTCTTATATGGACAGCGTCAGCATGACGAAATACATATATAAGGCGCAGGAGAGGGCTCAGAAACAGGGACTATCAGAGCTGCCGCCCGAGATACTGCTTGAATGCATACTCGATTCCGAGCAGGATCTTATCAAGGCGTTCGGTAAAAACGCTGCAAAGCCGGAAGAACCCGAGCAGAACGCCAAAGACGAGCCCGAAGCGCCGGCCGAAACACAGCCCGAAGAGCAGACGCCGTCAGACCCGAAAAGCGCGATATCGGCGCTCACCGCAAGAGTAAAGGCTCTGCACGATTCGCTGAAAAAGGCGGTTTTCGGGCAGGACAACGCGGTCAGCACCTTCACGACCGGATTTTTCCAGGCGGAGATCCTCTCCATGACCGACAAGTCGAGAACGAGGCCGAGAGCCACGTTTCTGTTCGCAGGCCCTCCCGGCGTAGGCAAAACGTTCCTCGCAAAGACCGCCGCAAAAGAGCTCGGTCTGCCGTTCAAGTGCTTCGATATGAGCGAATACAGCGACCATCAGTCGGCGGTCGAATTCATAGGCAGCGACGCGGTGTTCCAGGGCTCCAAATCCGGTAATTTCACCGAATACGTAAGCAAATATCCGAAGTCGGTGATACTTTTCGACGAGATCGAAAAGGCTCATCTCAACATAATACATCTGTTTCTGCAGATACTCGATTCCGGTACGATAAGAGACAGCAAGACCGATAAGGATATATCGCTTGCCGGTACGATACTCATATTCACTACGAACACGGGCAGGGAACTGTACGAAAAATCAGACATAAGCGACTTTTCCGGCGTTTCGCGCAAGGTGATACTCAAAGCGATACAGAAAGACAAAAACCCGATGACCGGAGAACCGTTCTTCCCGGAAGCGATACTTTCGCGATTCGCGTCGGGCAACGTCGTGATGTTCAACAATCTCACCGCGGCGGATCTGCGCAGAATAGCGAAGAACGAAGTGACGCGCCGTATCGAAGGCTTTGAGAAGGAGATAAAGATCGACGTCAATATATCCGAAGACGTGTTCACTTCCATTCTGTTCTCTGAAGGAGGCACGGCTGACGCGAGAGCGATCAAAAGCAGAGCGGAAATGTTCTTCGACAGCGAGATCTACGAGCTTTTCCGTCTGCTCGAAACGGAAGAATCCGAGACGAAGATCGGCGATCTCGAGAGAATAAACATAACGGCGGACATACCCGAAACGAACGGCGACGTATATCCTCTGTTTTACGACAGAGAAGACAGACACGTCGTACTGTTCGCCGGTGCGGACACGGCAAAGCTCTGCAAAGAAAAATGCGGTATAGCGGAATACAGCTGCTTCGACAGCAAAGACGGGGCGAAAAAATATCTGCTCGGCGGCGGCGAGGTCAGTTTTGTGCTGATAGATCTGTCGTGCGGGCAGAGAGGAGAGAGCAGGTACCTGAATATAGAAGACGTCGATTCCGAAGCAAGAGACTTCTTCACGTATCTGCGCGCTTCGCATAACACGCTGCCCGTATACATCCTGCAGACTGTCAGAAAGCTCAAAGACGAAGAGAAATTCTCGCTTCTGCGCCAGGGCGTCAGGGGCTTCCTCGAATTTGAAGACGACGATCTGATAACAAAGATCGGCGAGATCTGCGAGAGCATACATCAGCAGAACAGCATGAACAAACTCGCGAAAGCGAACAAGCTCGTCTCGTATCAGACGGCGCAGACGACCGAAGACGGCGGCAAAGCGGCGAATATAGTTTTATTCGACTTTTCGCTCGGCGTCGCGCTCGACGCGGAGGATTCAAGAAGCGTTCTGAGCGGCGTTTCAAAACCGAACGTGCATTTCAGCGACGTGATCGGCGCGGAAGAAGCGAAAAAAGAACTGCTTTATTTCGTCGATTATCTCAAAAATCCGAGAAAGTATCTCAGCACGGGCGTGAGCGCCCCTAAGGGAGTACTGCTTTACGGCCCTCCCGGCACAGGCAAAACGATGCTTGCGAAAGCCATGGCGAGCGAGTCCGACGTTACGTTCCTCGCAAGCGAGGGCAACGCGTTCCGCAAGATGTATATAGGTCAGGGCAAAGACGCCGTAGGCGATCTGTTCAGAGTCGCCCGCAAATACGCGCCGTCCATAATTTTCATAGACGAGATAGACGCGATAGGCAGAGCGAGAGGGATGGACAGCGGCAGCGGCGCCGACGAGATCGACGCCACGCTGACGAAGTTTTTGGCTGAAATGGACGGTTTCAAAAACGACGTTACCAAACCCGTATTCGTGCTCGCCGCAACGAATTACGACGTCAACGCCGAAAGCGGACGGATGCTCGACCCGGCGCTTTTACGCCGCTTCGACAGACGGATCATGATAGATCTGCCGACGAAAGAAGAGCGTCTGCGCTTTATAGAAATGAAACTCAAAAAGAACGCTGCGTTCAACGTTTCCGATATGATGAAAGAGAATATCGCGGTGCGTTCGACCGGCATGAGCCTCGCTTCGCTCGATTCGATCATGGAACTCGCGCTGCGCACGGCGATAAGAGACGGCAGCTTCAACGTGACCGACGAGATCATAGAAGAGGCGTTCGAGACGTTCAATAACGGCGAAGTCAAAAAGTGGAACAAAGAACAGCTTCTGCGCGTGGCGCGCCACGAAGCGGGTCATACGCTTCTGTATTACGCCTCGGGCGAGACTCCGTCTTACGTGACGATAGTCGCAAGATCCGATCACGGCGGCTATATGCAGCACGGCGACAGCGAGGGCAAGGCGATATATACGAAAGATGAGCTTTTGTCAAGGATCCGTACCGCGCTCGGCGGCAGAGCTTCCGAGATCGTTTATTACGGTGAATCTGACGGCGTTTCCACCGGCGCGAGCGGCGACCTTGAAAACGCCACGAATATCGCGTACGGAATGATCTGCTCATACGGGATGGACAGCGGCTTCGGCCTCGTATCGCTCAGCAGAAGAACGGTCGAGAGCGGCCCGCTCTCCGAAACCGTCGTCGGCGCCGTGAACGGTATACTCGGTACGGAAATGAAAAAAGCGGTAAAGATCATATCCGACAACCGCGCCGCGGTCGACGCGCTCGTCGACCGGCTGCTTCAGAAAGACCATCTTACCGGCGAAGAAATAAAAGCCGTTTTCTCGGCGTATAATATCATAACCTGAAAAACGTTTGGAGGTAATCATGTATAAACCCGAACCTGTAAATACCGACGGAATCGAGCTCAGCGACGAACTCAAAGCCCTGGGCGAGGTCCTCGCCGAACACGTACACGACGTCTGGGCGGTTGGAAGGATCAATTCCGGCTGGACATACGGTGAAAAACGCGACGACGACAAAAAACAGACGCCCTGCCTCGTGCCGTACGGCGATCTGCCCGAATCGGAAAAGGAGTACGACAGAAACACGGCGTACGGTACGCTCAAACTGCTCGTCGCCCTCGGATACAGGATCACAAAATAACAAAAGGGGGTTTTTAAACGACCCCTGTAAGCGCAGCCGACTGAAGGAGTCAGGCTTCCTTATAATGAAATACGCCGCAAAGCGGCGCATGAATTGTTCCGAAAGAACGTGAATTGAACTTCGTTCATGAATTGCTCTGACGAGCATTAAACGGGCTGACGCAAATGCGTCAGCCCGTTTGACTCAGAATCCTATCACGATGCCGAGGATTATGAATCCGATGACGAGCGCGAGGTTCAGTAAGAACAGAGGCACGCTCTTTTTGACCCATTTGAAATAGTCGAGCTCTATCATCGAAAGCGAGATCAGAAGCACGGGCGAGGTGGGGAATAAAACGTTCGTATAACCGTCGGCGAAAGTGTAGAGAAGGACCGACATTTGCTTCGTAAGCCCCACGCTCACGACCGATAGTATGCCCATCACGAGCACGGCTTTTGCGGTCGAGGACGATATGAAGAATTCAAGCACGAGCACTATCGCGTATATAACGAGCGCCACGACGAAAATGTTTTTGCCCTCGGCAAACGTGTTTATGCCGTGTATGATCGTGGGCATTATCGAGCCTTCGTCGAATATGTACTTAATCGAGGATGCGAGAGCTATGAAAACGAGCGTCGGCAGAGCGCCGAGCAGACCTTTAAGAAAGCTCCCGAACACCGCTTTGGCGTTCTTCATGCAGATCAGGCCCGCGACAATGCCGAAGATCAGAAAGTACGCAAGCAGTATAACGACCGTGTAGCTGCGCAGCGCCGGGACCGACGAAGCGACTATTATAAGAACGAGGCTCACGAGCAGGAATACCGTGTAAACGGTCTTCGTTTTTTTCGCGCCGGGCGTATCGTTCACAACGCCGTTTTCGGTCACGTTCTGTCTCAGTTTTTCGTCGTGAGCGTAAGTCAGACTCGCGGTCGGATCTTTTTTTATTTTGCGGATATATAAGAAGATGAATCCGAGCAGTAAAAGGAACATCACGGCGAATATGATTATCCTGTACCAGATATGTTCCATCGGGTTGGTCTTGATTATCTCCGAAGCGAGTATCACGGTGAACGGGTTCGTTATCGCGCTCGCAAAGCCGAAGCCGCAGGCGATTATGCTTATCAGAAATCCCGTGAAAGAGTCGAAGCCTATCAGCACGCACAGCGCCGTTACGATAGGCAGCATCGTGAGCATCTCTTCGAACAGACCGAGAAACGCGCCGAAGCACATGAATACGAAAGCCACCGCGACGATAAGCAGATTCTTTCTGTTTTTGAACCGCTCCGAGACCGATCCGATCAGCACGTTTATGCCTCCGGCGTCGTTCATCACCTGAAACGCCGCCGAGATGACGAGCAGAAACAGCGAGAGCATTATCAGGGTGATACCGTCGCCGGACGCGAAAACGAGTACCGGCGCGAATATCCCCTTTATTATGCTTATGCCGGAGCTGCCCTCGACGCGCTGATAGTCGAGATAATCGACCGTACCGTCTTCAAGCGTTCCGAACCGCCCCTGCGGTATGACGTAAGTCATCACTATAGCCGCGATCATCAGCGCGAGCAGCAGAACGGTCACCTGGATAAACGTTTTTTTCGATACGTTTATAAGCGCTTTTTCAGTCTTTTGTTTCATGATTCTCCTCGTATATCAGATCGGCGATCAGACCCCAGCGGGCGACCTGCAGCCGGTTTTCCTCCGGGTAGAAATAATACTGCTCGCCGTTGTAGTACAGCTCGAATTCCTCCGCGCACGAGAAGGGCAGAGCGTGGAGCTTCGTCATGCTTATGCTGAATTCCGTACTTTCCGACTTATACGTGAATTCTTTCTTCGTAAGAGTGCAGAACCCTTTTTCACGCTTGCGAAGCGACCCGTTTATATCGAATATCTTGGTCTTTACGCCGCATTCGAGTTTTACCGTATCGAGCGTTTCGCGCTCGAGGTCTTTTATTTTTTCATAATAACCGTGGATCGATCTTATATCGCCGGATTCGAAGAGATAATGCTCGTTTATTTTATGTTCCGCGCCGCAGGCAGAACACGAAAGCGTGTTTCCGAATCCGTGAGTCGTATAAAGCTCGCCGCAGTCGGCGCAGCGGTAAAGCACCTTTTCAAGCCCTTTCGCTTTATTCGGCTGATGGTAGACGTTGCAGGTGTCTTCGGATTCGTCGCGGTAAAGAGTATTCTCGATTATCGCGTCGAGTTCCTCAGGCGTATAGCGTTTCGCTTCTTCCTTGCTTATGAACCGCTCGGCCGTCACGTAGATATCCGACGGATAAAAGACCTTTCTCCATTTCGGCTTGGCAAAATACGCGCCTCTTATCTTTACGAGCACGATATCGACGTTGAGTTTTTTGTAAAGGCCGCCGCCGTGCTCGGTGATCGGGTACGACGCGCCGTCGACCGAAAGACGTCCCTCCGGGAAAATCACGACCGAATATCCGGCGCGCGTCGTTTTCATCAGACCGCCTATCGTTGCCATATCGGTGGTGAACAGTTTTTTCGTTATGAAGCCGGCTTTCTTCGAGAGCTTGCGCAGTACGGGTCTCGTCGCGTAATACTTGTTGATCACGAACGAAACGTTCTTTTCTCCGATGAATCTCTTGACGTAGTAGAAATCGAAAAACGACTGGTGGTTGCACAGCATTATATAAGGTCCGTCCGTATTTACGAATTTCTCGTCGTCAAAATGAAGGTCCTGCTTGTTTTTACGCAGGAAATGGGCGAACTTGAAAAGCGCCGTGTAAATGACCGAATCGGGCGTTTTGTCGTTTTCCTTGAAATACACGCGGTCGAGAAACGTGAATATGATCAAAAACAGCGCGACCGCCAGAACGACGATTATGAGAAGCAAAACCGGCAGCGGCAGTGAATTCATTATAAACGCCTTGGCGGCCGCCCCCATGAGGTTCGACGTTATTATCGACGGAATGACGCCGGTCGCGACAGTGAGTATATACCGCCTGTAACCGATCTCGGTCGAAGAGCCGTAGTAGCATATCGCGCCGAAAGGTATCAGCGGCATAAAGAAAAGAAAATAGAGAAGAAGAACGGTGCTTTTCGTCTTTTTGCTTCGTTTGTCGTTTGATAACGCGTCTATTTTCTTTTTTGTTTTATTATACGTTTCGTTGTTGAATTTGAACGTGCGGACGAGAACGTAGATTATGCTCGCGCCGACGCATACGCCGAGATCGCACAAAAGGAGCGCGACGGGGAAAGGGTAACTCAGCCCGCTCGATATCTGAATGAATTCCGCGGGTATGAAAATTACCACCATCTGCAGCGCTTCTATCAGCGTGACGGCAAAAAAGCCCAAAATTCCTTTTGAGCGGAGAAGTGTTTTCGCGCCTTCCATATCGTGAGCCATTTCCATTTTAACGAAGGGTATCAGAATATCCTTCAGAAAAAAAGCGAAAAGAAAAACGATCAGAAGGACGGATATGAGAGTAACGGCTTTTTCTGCTTTTATCTTCATGATTATACCGGTCTGTCGTATTTTTCACATTATAATATGAAAAAATCAAATTGTCAAGAAGATTTACCGAAAATTAACGCCCCGATCTGTTTTTTATCACGTTCTCTTCGGGATTTAATAAGCGGTTAAACTTTTTATAATATAAAAAACTATTGACAAAATATTTCTTTTATGATAATATAAAATACGCAATATTTTTTTCAATGCGGACGTATGCGTCCGCGCTTTTGAGCCGCTTATCTGAAAGGAGATATAAACCGAATGAATGAAAGTATGAAAGAAAAGCTTGCCGAACTGCAGAAAAAAGCCGAAGAGGCGATAGCCGCCTGCAAAAGCGAAACGGAACTGCAGACGGTAAAGAACGGTCTGCTCGGCAAGGCCGGCTCGCTGACGGCAATGCTGAAAGAACTGCCGACGATCGCCGTCGAGATGCGTGCGGAAATGGGTAAACTCGTGAATCAGGCGAAAAACACGATATCGGAGAGAATAGAACAGCACAGAGAAAAACTGAAACTTGCCGAATCCGAAGTATCGGCTGATTTTGACTGCACCGTACCGGGTATCGCACCGTTCAAAGGCGGTCTGCACCCGATAACGCAGATGTGCTACGATCTGAACGACGCATTCCGTTCCATGGGCTTCGAAGTCTTTTCGGAAGACGATATCACGAGCGAACTTTACGGCTTTGATAAACTGAACTTCCCGCCGAACCATCCGGCGAGAGAAAGCATGGATACCTACTGGTTAGAAGGCCACGACAAAGGCACCGCAGCGGAAAAGCTCTGCCTGCGCCCGCATCTGACCGGCGGCAGCGTAAGATATATGCAGACGCATAAACCGCCGTACCGTTTCGTATATCCGGGTCCCGTCTACCGCAACGAGACGACCGACGCCCGCCACGAGAGGGCATTCTTCCAGTACGAAGCGCTTATCGTAGATAAGGACTTCACGTTCTCCGCCGGCAAGGTAATGATAAAGAGCATACTTTCGAAAGTATTCGGCTGCGACGTTCCGGTCAGAATGAGAGCGGGCTTCTTCCCGTTCGTCGAACCGGGCTTCGAGATCGATATGGGCTGCCTCGTATGCGGCGGCAAGGGCTGTTCGGTCTGCAAGCACGTTGGCTGGATCGAAGTCATGCCCGGCGGCACGCCTCACCCGAACGTACTGAAAGCCGCGGGTCTCGATCCCGACGAATACACGGGCTTCTACGTGAACATAGGTCTCGACCGTCTCGTCATGATGCGTTACGGCGTAGACGACGTAAGACTGTTCCACAGCGCCGACCTGCGCTTCCTTGAACAGTTCAACTGAGGAGGATACGAAAATGAAATTATCGCTTAACTGGATAAAAGACTACGTCGATCTTCCCGGCAGTATTGATATGAAAAAACTCTCCTACGATCTGACCATGTCTACGGTCGAGGTCGAGGGGACGGAAGAACTCGCCCGCCGCTTCGATAATATCAAAGTCGGCGTCATAACCGAAGTTTTGCCGCATCCGAACGCCGACAAGCTCCGTATATGCAAGGTCGACCTCGGCGACGGCGTATACGAAATAGTATGCGGCGGCGTCAACCTCGAGCCCGGTATGAGAGTCGCGGCGGCTTGCCCCGGCGCGATAGTACGCTGGCACGGCGAGGGAGAACCGGTCGAGATCAAAAAAGCAAAGCTTCGCGGCGTTGAAAGCTACGGCATGATCTGCGCCTCGACAGAGATAGGACTGTCCGACCTTTTCCCGCAGAAGGAAGAGCATGAGATACTCGACCTGTCGTTTCTCGTCTGTCCCGCAGGCACCCCCGTCGCCGACGCGCTCGATATGGACGACGTGCTGATAGAGATAGACAATAAATCCATGACTAACCGCCCCGACCTCTGGGGTCATTACGGCATCGCGCGCGAGCTCGCGGCGCTTTACGGTCTTCCGCTGAAGCCGTTCGAGCCGGTGAAATTTGAAAACAAAGAGAAACTTAATATAGAAATATCCGATCCGGTCAGATGCCCGAGATATATCGGCGTCGGCATAGAGAACGTCGGCGTAAAGCCCGCGCCTTATAAGATAAGGAACCGTATATGGAAAGTCGGTATGAGACCGATCAACGCGCTCGTCGATATAACGAACTATATCATGCTCGCCGTCGGTCAGCCGACGCACGCGTTCGACGCCGATACGATCCGCGATCATATCACGGTAAGACGCGCGGAACCCGGCGAAAAACTCCTGCTGCTCAACGGCAAAGAGCTGGATCTTTTGCAGGACGATCTCGTCATAGCCGACGGCAGAGGTCCGATCGCGCTCGCCGGCGTTATGGGCGGCGCGGACGATTCGATACTCCCGACGACGGACAGGATAATACTTGAGATTGCCAATTTCGAAGCGACCGGCGTCCGCCGCACGGCGCTCCGTTACGACAACCGTACGGAATCGTCGTCACGCTATGAGAAAGCGATCGACCCGCAGAGATGCGATCAGGCGCTCTCGCTCGGTATCGCTCTGATAAAGGAGCTTTACCCCGAATGCGAAGTCAGGTCGTTTACCGACAATTATCAGAGAAAACTCGTCTGCAAGGAACTCGACGTCAGCCTCGACTGGCTGCACAGAAGACTCGGCAAGATAATACCGAATGATGAGATGGCGGCTCTGCTCGGCAGGCTCGGCTATAAGGTCAGCTACGACGGCGACAATATGCATATCGTAGTGCCGAGCTGGCGCTCCACCGGCGACGTTTCGATCAAAGCCGACATAATGGAAGAAGTCGCGAGAATGTACGGCTACGAGAATTTCGAGCCGACGCCGATCACCACGTCGTTCGATTCCGCCATCAACCAGCTCGATTACGATCTCGTGCGCCATATCAAAGAATATCTCGCGCTGCGCTGCGGTATGAGAGAGATATTCACGTATCCGTGGATGAGCGACAGATACGCCGAGGCGATCATCGCCGATCTCTCGCATACGATGAAACTCACCACGCCGCCCGCGCCCGATCAGAAGCTGATACGCTCGTCGCTTTTGCCGAATATCTGCGAAGCGGTCGCCAAAAACGAACGCGCTTACGAGAAATTCTCAATATTCGAAGAAGCGCAGGTCATATCGGACGAATCGTTCGAATCGAAATATGACGAACGCGAACTTCTGCCGCTGCAGAAGAGATACGTCGCCGGCGCTTTTGTCGGCAGCTATAAAGAGCTTGAAGCGCTGTTCCGCGAAGCCAAAGGCGTGCTCGAATATATGCCGAGACACACGCATATGGAGGGCTTTGCGTTCGTCAAGAACGAAAAACCGTCGTGGTCTGACGATACCGTCTGGCTCAACGTCGTATCCTGCGGCAAAGCGGTCGGCAATATAGGTCTGCTCAACAAAAAAGCGGCGATGAACTGCGACATCAAAAACGCCGCAGTGATACTGTTCGAGATAGATACGACGCAGCTCGTTCCGTTCACCTCGAGGACCAATAAATTCACACATCTGCCGGCGTATCCGCTCGTGGATTACGATATATCCGTCCTCTTCAACGGTACGGATACTTGGGAGGCCGTTTACGCCGTGCTCGCCAAAGAGATAAAAGCGAATCCGCTGCTCCACAGCGCGTCGTTCGTCGAAGAATACCGCGGCAAGCAGATACCCGAGGGCAAAAAATCGGTAACGATAAGACTCGTCATCGGCTCGCTGGAAAAAACGCTCACCTCGCAGGAGATAGAGAAGTGCGCGAACACCGTGCTCGAAAAACTCAGCAAAGCGTTTTCCGCTAAGATAAGACAGTAAACCCGAAAAGGAGAACAGTCATGAAGAAAAGAAACGTAATATCGCTTATCCTGATCGTGGTAATGCTTGCGGCCGTCATGATCTCGGCTTATTCGTGCGCCGACAACAACCCCGGCGTCACGACGGATCAGCCCTCCACGGTCAAAGAGACCGAAGGCAGAACCGAAGCTCCGACCGACGCGACCGTAACGGAAGAGCAGGGCACCGAGCCGCCGACAGACGCGGCGACCGAAGCTCCCGATACCGAAAAGAGCACGGATACCGATAAACAGACAGAACCGAAAACCACCGAGTCTCCGGCGACCGACAAAGAGACCGAACCGCAGACCACCGAAAAAGAAACCGATAAAGAAACCGAAAAAGAGACCGAACCGCAGACGGAAAAACCGCCCGTCACCACCGAAAAGGTGACCGAGCCTCCGACGACGGCTGAAAAGCCGACCGAGCCGGCGACCGACGCTCCCGGTCCGGATCCCGAACCCGACAATATTTTCAAAACGTGGAACGATTCGATAAAATCTTCGTTCAAGACCACGAAACAGACGACCGTTACGACAGCCGACGGATGCGCCGTATTCACGTTCGCTCCCTCCGGCGTCAAAGACCCGTACGTAACGTTCGATATAGCCGCGTACGCGAAGCTCACCGGCAGAAAAGCGCTCAAAGGCGCCGACGGATCCTATATCGTCATAAAATTCAGATCTATCGGCGGCGACGGTCTTTTCGAGGTGTTCACGCAGAAACCGGCGGCGGGCGATTCCGCGATATCGAACTATATAGCCGACGGACAGTGGCGCTGTCTCGTCGTCGATATGACGGCTACGACGCTTACGAAAGCCGCCGAGCTTACGACCATCCGTCTCGACTGGTCGGGCGGCGACACGGTCTCCGGCGCTTATATCCATATATCCGAGATAGGCTTCTTCGACAGCAAGGCTGACGCGTACGATTACGCCGGTTATCAGCCGTTTACAAAGACCGTATCGACTCTTACGGTGCCGAACGACCGCGACCCCGTCTCTTACGCGAGCGGCACCAACTGCGAGATCGAGAAAAAGACCGTCGACGGCAAACCCGCGCTCGAGATCACCGCTAAAGGCACCATTGTCAAACTTACCGTGAACGTCAACACGCTCGCCGCTTATCAGAGCGCGGCGGTAAAAAGCGCCCGTTACGTCACGATATACTATAAGACCTCGATCTCATCCGACGGCTCAGCCACGTTCTCCGTGATAACCGGCGCTGACGGTTTTCCCGCAAGACCGCAGAAAAAATCCGTCATAGACGCCGCCAACAAAAACTGGCAGGGCGCGCTGCTCGATTCCAGGGGTTTCGACCTCTCGTCGGATAAAATGCTCAACTTTACGGTAGAATTCTCCGGCGTCAAAAACGGCGTCAAGCTCTACATACAGAAGATCTGCGTTACAGACGATCTGAACGAAGCGCTCAATACCTGCGGCAAATCCGAATACGCGCTCAACTACGACGCGTCGCTTACCGATAACGATCCGCTCGCAAACAGAGTGCTGACCGCCGAAAACGAAGACTCCACGCTCAGCCTCTGGTTCGATCAGAGCACCCAGAAGGTCTATAAGAACAATACGGTA
>JAEEJH010000075.1 GCA_016281775.1 Clostridiales bacterium
ATCGTAAGATCCGGCGTTGAAGGCAGAGAGATCAAGGTCGAGATACCCGAGATATAAGAGGTAGGCAAAATGAAAGATTTCAAAGTAGGTCTTCAGCTTTATTCCGTTCGCGGCGATATGGAAAAAGACTTCTTCGGCACGCTGAAAGCGGTCAAAGAAGCCGGTTACGATTACGTTGAATTCGCCGGATATTACAATCACACGGCAAAGGAGATAAAGGCGGAGCTCGACAGGCTCGGTCTTTGCTGCCCGTCGGTGCATCAGGGTCCCGATCTGTTCTTACAGCAGGGGCAGGAAGCCGTCGATTTCATCAAAACGCTCGGCGTGAAATACGCGGCTGTGCCGTGGTACGGTATAGAAAACTATCAGAACGGCAATTTCGACGCGACGATAGAGAAATTCAGGACCGTCGGCGAGCTTCTGAAGAAAAACGGCATACAGCTGACGTACCATAACCACGATTTTGAATTCAACTATCTTGACGGTGAATTCATACTCGAAAAGATATACGCCGCCCTGCCCGATCTCATAGAGGGCGAGGTGGACACGTGCTGGGCAAGATACGCGGGCGTCGATCCCGCCGCGTTCATCGAGAAATACAAGGGCAGGATGCATACGCTCCACCTGAAGGATTTTACCTGCAAAAAGCTCGCGTCCGGTCCCGTTTACGCCCTGATAGACGACAGCGGCAAAGCAAAGGATCCCGCGTCCAAAGAGGATAACGGCTTCGCTTTCCGTCCGCTCGGCATGGGTATGCAGGACTTTCCCGCGATACTTTCCGCCGCTGAACGCGCCGGCACCGAGTACGTCATCGTCGAACAGGACGAATCGAAGGATATGCCGCCGCTTGAAGCGATAAAGATCAGCCGCGAATATCTTAAAACTCTCGGACTCTGATCAAAATAATCAAAACGCCGCGCGTGCTTTTAAGCTCCGCGGCGTTTTTTCTTCACCGTTTCATGTTCTTCATAAAGAACACATATCATTCTTTTTTTACGATTTCTGTTGACTTTTAGATTTTCGGTCGGTATAATTGATATATGAAAAAATCAACGTACTAAGGATAATAATCAAATTCCGATATGACAAAAGTCAGGCGGTATGGGCTCGGCACCGCGTTAAGGCAGGCTTATTCAGCGCGACCCGCAATACCGCGGCGGCGGCAATTTCAAACAGCGTTTGAAGAGCCCGCGTTCAGTACCCCGAAAAGGAGGAATATAATGAAGATCATAAAAACGTATATATGCTTAACGCTTGCGGCTGTGATGTTACTGTCGGCCTGTTCATGCGGCGTCATCGGCGGGGACAAAAAACAGACGGTTGAAGTCAAAACGCTCAATCCGGAGTTAAAATCCGAGGTGACCGTCAAAGAGATCGAAGCGCCGCAAGGACTTGACGGCGCAAACAAATTCGAGGCGGTCGGCAAATGGTACGACGTCGGAAGCGAGGGTTATGACGGTCTGCCGCTTTCGGGCGACGTACTGCTGACGGTCTCCCTCCCCGGCAAGACCGACAAGGAAGATATCGGCGGTTATGTTTTCATATACTTCGACGAAAAAAGCAAAGAATACCGTTATCTCTTTCCGGACAGTTACGATCTGTCCGCGGGTACGATGTCGATAGATCTGCCGCACTTTTCATGGTGGGGCACGGCGAAACTGACAAAAGAGGAGCAGATCGAGGCGTTTCTCGACAGTTACAGCACCAAGCTCGCAGTCGAGCGCGGCAAGCGCCGGCAGGCGGCGGCAAAGCTTGAGCCGTACGTTCGCGCCAAGGTCGAGGCGATGGGGCTGACAAAGCAGGCGGCGGCCGATCTGATACAGAGCACGGTCAACTATCTCGGCGGCAGTTTCACCGGAGACAACGCCGATTATATCGATATGGGCACGAATTACGTGACCACGCTTGCAAGAGGCTTTTACGACGGAGACGAAGAGGCTGCCGTGAACGGTCTTGAAGACGCGGTGAACAACGCTCTTATGAACAGTTGGGATGAACTGGAGTTTTCCGACCGACTCGACAAAGTTCTCGGAAGTGAATTTGCCGGAAGCACGGTATCGACGCTTCTGTCAAGCTCGAGCGGTATCGCCAGAATGGCGGGATATATGGCGGGCGGCGATATGAAGGAAGCCATGAAGGAGCTCGGCGGCATCATGAAAGGCATTCACCCCGCGGCGGAATTCACGACAAACGCCGTTGCCTTTTTGGGAGCGGCGGTCAACGAAGCCTTCACTAACTGGAAATCCAATCAGATCGAAGAGCTTTATCAGATATATAAAAACGGCGCGGAGGATATCTGGGGCAACGAGGTCGTCGCGGGCAACCGCGAGTCGTTTCTTACCTATCTGAACACCTCCAGCGGCTTTACGATGGCAAAGGGAGTAGGGCGCTTCTACAATCTTGACAAGATCAAAGAGATCTGCGAAAAATACGGCTGGCCTTACGAAACGTACGAGGAACTGCCCGAAAAGTATCGCGACATATTCGAAAAACGCGCCGAAAACGGTCTTATGGAATACTTCGAGCTTAGGCTTCAACAGGAGAAGACCGCCGAGCAGATCAAGTCGAGCGAGCGTGCGTGTATAGAAACGATGATGTCGGTCACGAACGGCGCGCTGTCTTCGACAAACTCTGACGCGCGGAAGTTCTTCCATGAGGAATCCTCCGGCGACTACGATCTCACCGCGCGTCTTGAACGCATAGTCAACGTGCGCAGATTCGTTTCTCAGTACGTGGATGAAACAAAGCTTACGAATACCGCGGAGGGGTTCAACTACGGCGACGTTATCAACTGGTGGGTAACGCACGCCGCGCAGAACGACAAAAAAACAGCGATAGAATTGCTGCTCGACGATCTTGAAGAAAACGGTCTGATCAAAGAGGGGATCCGTGTGAAAGCTGCCGGATTGGATCTGAAAACTTTCTACGCTCACACCGTATACGCCGTGGGTTACGACTACTGCGAGATCCCGATCACGGCGACGAACGGAGCGACCGTCAACGGAAGAGTCCTATGCGACATATACTTCGAGGACGAGGTGAAAGCCGTGATAAAACCGGCTATCTCCCATATCACTCCTGATGCGAACGGCGATTTCAAAATCGAGGCGAACGGTATCGTATTGGAAGGAAATATCGACTTTTCAAAACTTACGGGGAGCGGAACTTATTCGTTCGACGTCGCTCTGTCAAAGAACATTCAGTCGGTATCCGACTTTATCGCAAAATACAGAGACGGTTCAGGCAAGGGATCGTTTGAAACAGCGCTGTCGGGCGATTATACGCTGCACGAGGAAGGGACGTTCACGGTAGTTTACGACGAGAAAGAGATCGGAAAAGACGTTCTGCGTTTCAACCTCACCGGCACTAAGAAACAGACGCTCAACGGTATGAGGATCGGCTCGATCAGCGGTTTTAACTCATTCGGCGAGTCGCCGGATTTTAATGCGACTTCCACCCCGTTCAGCCTTACGACTGAGAGAGAAGTCTCTATCAGAATAGATTACACCTTTACGAAATGATCATGTGA
>JAEEJH010000076.1 GCA_016281775.1 Clostridiales bacterium
AGACTCAAAATGTGAAAACTTAATATTTGCCGGGGTGTTGGAATTGGCAGACGAGGAGGACTCAAAATCCTTTGCCAGCGATGGCGTGCGGGTTCGACCCCCGCCACCGGCACCATAAAAGCCGAGAGGGTTTTTTCCCATTCGGCTTTTATCGTATACGAAACGAAGGGGGTCGAAGGGGAGCGGTAGTGAATTGACCGTCCGGGGGACGGTCAAGAGCCGCGGAAGACCGAGCGCCGTCGAGGCGCGAGACCGACCCCCGCCACCGAAAAGTCCGTCCGGAAGGACGGATTTTTCAACGAAGTCGCTCACTGCGTTCGCTGATTAAGGATCGGGGGCGGCTTCGCTTCATTAGCGAGCACAGCGAGTGCCTTCATTAGTGAGCAAAGCGAACGACTTCATTAGGCGCATCGCGCCGTCTTCATTTTTCAATCCAAGCCGACGTAACGGAGGCTTGGTATGTAATCAACGCGCTTACGCGTTTTATGTAATCAGCGCGCCTTTGACGCGATTTTTTGTTATTTCAACTGTTTTTTCTCAGAATATCAAGAGTATGATTTGAGGCGCCGACAAGATCCTGCCGTTCGCAGGTCGCGTAATGGAATTCCAACCACTTTTCAAAAGTCATATCGTCCATATCGTCGATCAGTCCGCTCATATAATGCGTCGGTCCGTCGGTCGCAACGAGTTTTATTCTCATGACGTTTGCCGTTTTGTCGATTTCGGCGATATCTTCGGTCCGTACGAGTTCAAAAACCTCTTTCGGCTCGCTTTTGCAGTGCCAGTCTTCAGTTATCATGTTATTTTCAAGTATCGGCTGCAGATTGCCTTTTTTGAAAACATACTGTATCACCGTCGGTTCGTTCATACAGTAAGCGACGAGGATATATCCTCCGGGTTTCGTGACTCTTACCGCTTCCGACAAAGCCTGTTTTTTATCTTCAAACGTGTATAAATGATACATCGGACCGAGCAAAAGCGTCAGATCGAACGCCTCGTCTTCAAAACGTGACAGATCGAGCGCGCTGCCCTGATACGCTTCGATATTTGTAACGCCTTCCGCGTTGTTACGCAGAATATCGAGATTATGTTCTATAAGCTCGACCGCCGTGACGGTAAAGCCATGTTTTGCAAGCGCGATACTGTAACGGCCCGTTCCGGCGCCGATCTCTATCACGCTTTTCGCGTTCGTATTTTCGGCGCATTCGCGGATGTATTTCATCGTAGTGAGAAATTCGACCTGCCCGTGCCGTGAGGCGAGTCTGCCGTCTTCGTCGCGGTTTTCATAATATTCTTTCAAGTAATCCATGGCGCACCTATCTGATTTCTATCCATATACCCGTGTCTTTCATTTCGGAACCGGGGACGCTCTTATAAAACTTCTGCGCTTCTTCGTTGCTCGCGGTGAGTGCGACGAGCGTCGTCACGCCTTTTTCTTTCAAAATCTTTTTCAGCTCCGAAAGCAAAGCCTGACCTACGCCTTTATGGCGGCTGCTTTTTATAACGCATATCCAGTCAAGATAAGCGTTTACCGCTCCGTCGAGACGTGTGGGTATCAGCGCGGCGTCGATCCTGCCGACGACCTTGCCGCCGACGTATGCGAGAAGCGATATCGCGTTATCGAAGCTGCGGTCCCGAAAGCTGTTTCTGACGCTCTGCATATATTTCTCATCAATGTCCCAGCCCCAGAAGTCCTCTTCTTCGCGCAGGCGAAGCTCAAAATCGACGACGTCGGGTATTCTGTTTTCGGTATAATAAACGATTTTTATCCCGTCAGGGTAATATGATTTATCCATATCATTTGACCTCGAAATTTACGACGTCGGTAAATATCTGCTTGTGAAGCGCATACGATTTTTCGTATGCGCTTTTGCCTTTGAGGCGGTTTACGAGACTTACCGAAAGTTCTTTTGTCCGAAGGCAAAGGATAAGATCGCCGTTAAGGTCTTCGAAGCACGGAAAATACGAAGCGAATTCGGTATCTTTGAATTTTATCCCGTATTCGTCGTACGCCGTATCGGGAATATCTTTACCGAATATTTCGGATAACGGCGTGAAAAGTCCCTCACCTTTGAGCCTCGCGTACTGCTCGGCGTCGATTATATAGATAAAAGAGTCGCCCGCCGCGGCTTCGTTATACAACAGCTTTGCGTTGTCGGCGTTCTGAGCGTTATTATAGTATATACCGTCCTGCTGATATTTCACTGCGAGTTTGGAGTTCACCCAGACGATATCGCGCACCGAAATGCCGCCGGCGTTTTTTTCTTCGTCGGTGGTGTACGTCATTTTTACGGCGTTTTTGATATCGTCGATACGCGTCGAGATATTGTCGGGTCCCGCATACGTTATGTAAACGGCGTACCGCTCCTGCACGGCGCACTGCACCGCGCAGAATATAAGCACGGCAAGGATAAAACCGACGGCAAGCACGCGCCATTTATAGTAATACCAATAGTTTTTGAACCAGGCAAATACTTTCTGCATAACAGTCACCTATGCCAAAGCGGCTGTTTGCCGTCATGACAAACAGCCGCTTTACAGCTTTTCTTAAAATGATCAGATCTTGTCGTTTTCGTCGAACGGATCGCCGCATTCCGGGCAGAACTTCGGAGGATTCTTGGGATCCTTCGGTTCCCAACCGCATTTGTCGCAGCGGTAGAGAGGTTCGCCCGCGGGTTTCTTCGCGCCGCAGTTCGGGCAGAATTTGCCTTTATTTACCTGACCGCATTCGGGGCAGGTCCAGCCGTCCGCCGGAGCGGGTTTCTTCGCGCCGCATTCGGTGCAGAATTTGCCTGTCGCGGTCTTGCCGCAAACGGGGCATATCCAGCTGTCAGCCGCGGGCTGTGCGGGCTGAGCCGGTTCCTGAGGCTGCTGAGCGCCCATAGCGTACAGATTTGCCGCCGCGCCGTTGCCGCCCGCGTTCATAGCCATACCCATGCCCATAAAGCCGGTCATCGCGCCCGCGGTGTTGCCTGCCGCCGTGTTCATAGCGGAGATCTGGCCGCCGACCATACGCGCCGCCGCCGTGTTCGGGTTGAGCGTCATGGAAGTTTCTTCCCACTCGGTTATCTTCTTTCTCTGATCTTCCGGTATGGACGGAACGCCCATATTCATCGAGAATACTTCGATACCGCGTTTGCCCCAGTCGGGAGCAAGCTCTACGTTAAGAGCGTCGCGTACTTCTTTGGTGTGCGCCGGGATCTGGTCGTAGGAAACTCCGTTGGCGGACAGTACCGCAAGTGCGGGCTGAAGAGCCATAATGAGCTCGCCTTTGAGCATCGCGTCTATCTCGGAGCGCTTGTAGCTTTCGGCTACGTTGCCGCATACGTTCGTATAGAACAGAAGCGGGTTCGTGACCTTATAGGAATATACACCGTTGCAGCGGAGGTCGACGGAAAGCTTGAAACCGAGCTGTTCGTTGATGACTACCTTGAACGGTATCGGGTTCTGAGTGCCGAATTTGTTGTCGGTGATCTCTTTGGTGTTGAAGTAGTAAACTCTCTGATCTTTGCCGGTGTCGCCGCCGTAGGTGAAACGTCTGCCTATGGTCTTGAACGTTTCGACGATCGAGGTGCCGAGTTTGCCCGCGAAGATGCTCGGTTCAGACGACGTATCGTATGTAAACTGACCCGGTTCAGCGCAGACTTCAACGATCTTGCCCTGTTCGACGATGATCATGCACTGGCCGTCTGCTACGGCGATGCCCGATCCGTTCGAGATGATGTTGTCGTTGCCCTTCGTGTTGGAGGAACGGCTCGTAGTCCTCTTCTGACCTTTTACGACGAGCGTATCCGCGTCAAGCGCGTCGCAGTAGAAGAATTCTTTCCACTGATCGGCAAGAACGCCGCCGACCGCGCCGGTAAGTGCTTTTATAAGTCCCATGGTGATAAATCCCCTTCCTTATTTTTTCTCTATTATAACACCTTTCGCGCTTGTTGTCAAGTATTTTGTTTTGAATAAATTATTTTCGTTATTTTATCACGGATATATCTATATCGCCCGTCGTCGTGGTGATATCGCATCTGCCGCCCGAGACGGATTCCGGCACGCGTATTCTGCCGGTCGACGTCTTCGCGTTGAATATCTTGCCGGTGCGGAGAGTACCCTTCACGTCGCCGGTAGAAGCGGTAACGGTAATAGTCTCCGCGTCGCAGTTGTCAAACGTTATATCTCCCGTGCCGCGCTCGATCTTTATACTGTTCTCTGCTGCGGTATTGCCGAGACTGATCTTTCCCGTCGAGCCTTCGGATCTGAAATCTTTGCATTCGACGCCGCTTAAAACGGTCTTTCCGGTGCTGACTTTGACGAACAGCTCGTCTTCGCAGACCGTATCGGATACGGCGACTTTTCCGGTGGATACGGATAAAGAGATCTGCTTCGCACGGACGTTTATGAGATCTATATCGCCGGTCGACGCGGACAGCGCGATGCGCCCGTCCGACGAGGCGCCGCATTCTATATCGCCGGTGCTCGACGTCACGGTTATTTCGCCGAATTTTATCTGCTCCGAAAGCGAAACGTCGCCAGTGCCGCTGTCGATCAGCAAAAGATCGTAATGCGTTTTCGGCAGATATACCGTCATCGTGCGCGTTTTTGAAAACAGCGCGATGCGTTCCGCCCAAGACCGCGTGTCTTCAAGCTCGATCTCAAGCGTACCGTCTGAATTTTTGATATTGTAATGGAATTTTTCGGCGTCGCCGTAAACCACCGTCGCTTTTCCGTCTTCGGACGGTTTGACCGTTATATCGGTCTCGTCCGCGATTATTCTTATTTTTGAAAAATCCGCCGCCTCGCCTTCAAACACGGCTCTTCCCAATACGTATTTTTGAATGCTCAGATCGGACCCCGATGAAATCAAAGCGCCGGCAAAGAGCGCGATACCCAGGACGATCAGTACGGAAGCGGTTATTATGACACCTTTTTTCATTTCGTATTCTCCTTTCCCGTAAAGCTTCTTTTAACGCCGAGCAGGGCTTTTTTCGTGAGTTTGAGTATGCCCTTCGACGCGTAGAAACAGCAGTAAAACATAAATATCGAAAGACCCGCAGAGAACAGGCACAGACCGGCTGACGCGACCGCGACCGGGGCGTTGCCGTTTATCGCGAACACGACCGCGCCGATCAGCCCGGCGACGGCGCATGCCAGAAGAGCCGCTTCGACCGCCCAGAGCGAGATGATAAGCGACCAGATCACGATATAAAGCGACAGTATTACCGCAAACGCCGCTATCAGCAGCGGCAGCCAGAGCGGAAAACCGAGTATGATCAGCGCGATCTCCCAGCCTTTGAGACGCCGTTTCGGCTTTATCTTCTCCGCTACTATTTTCGTAAGCGGCGTTTCGGACAGAACGATATCCTCAACGCTGCCC
>JAEEJH010000077.1 GCA_016281775.1 Clostridiales bacterium
CGGGATCGGAGTGCATAACGCTGACTATTTCGTTCGAGCGTTCTTCAAGCGAGCTGAATACGGGCGCGTTATCGTCTACGCGGTAACCGATATCGGCTATCGTATCGCCGTCAATGATGCACCAGCCGCGGATCTGGAAGTTGTCTCCGGTCGTGACTACGTTGTCAAACCAGGGCTGAGTTACCGACGCCGCGTTTGCGGATACGGCGAATACAGCGGCGATCAGCAGCGCTGCGAGTATGATCGCTGAAAATTTCTTCATTTTGTTTTCCTCCTTAATGATGTATTTTACGTGTCAAACACAAAATGAATCATTACCGTCACAGGCGCTTTGTTTTGGAAAGCCGCCTGCTGTATCGTATATTGTATCACGTAAAAACGAGAATTGCAACCCGTTTTTGCAAAATATTTAACTTTTTTTCGATCTTTTTTGAAAAAACGTCGGCTTTTTGCCGCCGGTGAACTCATTATATCCGATATTTCGCCGAGTATTCACTCTTTGCCGTAGTATTCGTCGAGGACTTCCGATACGACCTGAGACCAAATGATGAGGTTTTCGGGCCTGTCGCCCACGGTGCTTATGTCTTTCAGCGTTATATCGCACGGGCAGTTGTATTCGAGGCACGCCCTGACCGTCTCCTCGGCTTCTTTTCTTATCTGTTCCGGGTCGACCGCGGACGCGACGAACGCGGGATTCGGCTTTCTTGACAGTACGAAATCGCCTTTTATCTGCTCCGCCGTGCTCCAAACGTCCGCCCACGGACTGCATCCGATCTTTCTTAAATTCGGTATCTTTTTTATAACGTCTATCCTGTCGTGCAAAGGCTCGCAGCAGCCGTAATAGGTGTACGCGCATTTTTCGGCGATCGGTATGGTGAATTTTATATCGTATTCGTACAGATCCTCGGGCGATACGGTAGAAAGCATCTGCGCCATGGACCGGTACCACGCGCCCGACAGCCGTTTTCTGTCGCGGCTGCCTTCCGGCATCGTAACGCAGGCGGGCGTGCAGTGCAGGTCGGGGGCCGTGTTTTCAAGCAACCCGAGCGCGTCCATCTGGGTAAGCAGCGATTCCGACGCGTCGGCGTAAAGCCGCCTTATCTTCAGCAGATACTCCGGGCGGTCGTACATATCGTAAAGAATGTTCTGCACGCCGCGCAGTCTCGCTATCCTGTCCCACGGCGCGTCGTATATTCCGTGCCCGCGCAAAACGACGGGGATCGAGTCGCCGACTATCTCGCGTATGCGGTCCATGTTTTGCTCGTCCGCTTCGGGATAAGACGTCACGACGGGCAAATGAAAATGCTCAAGCGCCGCCTCGTCTTCCAAAACGTCGTGATATTCGTGCGATTTTATATCCGTATGAAGCGCGTTTTTCACGTTTTCTTGAACGAGCGAGTCAAGCCCGTTTCCGGTCGACGAAAACGCTTTGTGCACCACCCAGCAGGGCTCGATGAAATTGTCGCACTTGAAATATTTTTCGCGGAAAAGCGCGACCCGCAGGCCGTATTCCATTCCGCGCAGTCCCGCGTCCTCGCATACGCAGTCGAGGGCGTGTTCGTAATTCATCTGCTGCCACGGTATCTCTTCGATTATGAGCGGCGGACGGACGGTTTTAAGATCGTTCGTGTCTTTGAATCTCCGCCGCATCTTCACGTGTCTTTCCGACTCGGCGATCTCCATATACTTTTTACACAGATCGCGTATGATCTCAATATCTTTTTTTAAATACATAACGCTCGGCTCTCAGTTCGCCGTAAACAAATATTCTCCGCCGCCGACGGTGTATATAAATTCGCCGTCGCCGCCTCTGCCCTCGTATCTTATGCCGTCGCCGTCACACTCAAAAACGCTCTTGCCGGATTCAGTCACGCTCTTTGCGTCGGATAACGGTATAACGACCGTTGCCGTCGTATTAGTCGGAACAGTGATATTCCATGTTAGCACGCCGTTTTCATATCTCCAGTCAGATACGCATAATCCGATCAAGGCGTCTATTGAAGAATTGACGTAGGTAAGCCCGCTTTCAATGCCGGGGCGGTAAGTTACGGTTCTGTAGCCCGCGCCCGTTTTTCTGATACCGCCGAGCCCTTCAAACATCCAGCACGCCGGACCGCCGCCGAGCATCACGTGGTTCTGCGAATCGAAGTAGGCTAAAAAGTCTCCGGCGTTGGAATTGAAGTTCTTTCCCGCAACGTCCCAGTATTCCCAAAGCGACGTCGCGCCGTTGTCGATCATAAACCCGAACGAGCCTTTTTCCGCCGATATCGTCATATCAAGCAGGAGCTTATGCTCGTTTGCCTCGCTCAACACGTCGTAAAGCGATTTCGTGCCGAGCACGCCCGTACCTAAAACGCGTCCTTTTTTATCGCATATATCGATCAGCTTATCTGATACGAGCGCCTTATTTTCGTCGGTGACAAGGCCGAAATCAAGCGCCATCGATAAGCACGTCTGGCTCTTTTTGGCGTAATAACCGTTTTTGTAGTATTTTTTCTGTATGGCGTCATAGACCTTTTTCATATGAGCGTCGTGCTCTTTGTGATCTCTGCCCGCTATATCAAGCATTTTTGATAACAGCATACCGCAGTTATAGTAGCAGGAGGCGGAAAGATAACCGCTGTCGACAAGTCCCTTAGCGTTGTCAAGCCCGACCCAGTCGCCGTAGACGTTCTGCGTGACCAAACCGTTTTTTTCATAAGATGCCGCATATTCAAACACTTTTATCAGAGTGTCGATACTGTGTTCGATATAGTATTTATCGCCCGTCTGCATATAAAGCTCGTATGGGAAAATAAATATCGCACTCGCCCACGTTATGTCGTATTGCGCGCCGCTCTCGGTCCCCGTTGGACGCGGGACGACTATTTCGGGACGACCGTCGGCTTTTACGTCCATAAGCATCGCGTCAAGAAACGCCTCGGCGGTCGTATAATCATTCAACAGCATAGCCGCGGATTCCTTTGTGACCGCCGCGTCGCCGGTCCATCCGTTCTTTTCGCGCTGCGGACAGTCGGTATAGTTGCCCATCATATTGGAGCGCTGCGAGACGTTATACATTTCAAACACCTGATTCAACCGCTCGTTTGACGATTCAAAAAATCCGGTTTGCTTCACGTCGTCGCTTGTAAAGCACGCGGTGAAAATATCGGGGTCGAATTCCGCGTTATCCGGCGCCGTCACGCGCAGGTAGCGAAAGCCCGTATAGAAAAATCTCGGTTCAAATACGTCGTCGCCGCCCGATAACGTATATATCGAAACGGGCTTGTGCGCCGTGGTGTTCGCCCATATGTCGCCGTTCTCGTCAAGCAGCTCGGAATATTCTATTTTATATTTATCGTTTTTGTTGCCCTTCAACGTCATTCTTGCGTAGCCCTGCATATTGACGCCGAAGTCGAGTATGAAGGCTTTTTTTCCGCCCGACGTTATTTCATTGCATGATACGGGCTTTATCTCTTTTATGACTTTCGTTCCGGTCGGAGACGGGACTATCTCCGCCTCGCCCGGGAAATTCCATTTTTCCGTGTCGACAAAATCAAATTCGTCTTCCCAGACGACTTTGCCGTTTTGCGTGACGGTTATCCTGTCGTATGACGCGACCTCGTTCAGCGCGGAGCGTATGCCGAGCGCGCCGTCCGTCTGGCTCTGCGGAAGGTTTACGGTATGTACCTTGTTACCGTTTATGTACGTGGTGACCGTGCCGTCAAGTATCTCGATCTTCATCGTGACTTTTTTGTCCTTGCCGAGACCTTTTGCGGACGGAGTGTCTATCTCCGTCCAGCCGACCTTGTGGAGCCTTAATCCGGAATCCGTGACCTGCCACATAAGCGGGCTCGAGACGCCGTCCTTCGCTCCGAACATAATGGTGCCGAGGGTCTTTCTGACCGTTATGACGGCTTCTATCGTGTAGTTTCCGCTGAAGCTCCGATACGTCGTGAAAATGCCGGAGTTATCGGGTATCGTAAGCTCGCCGTCGACCGAACCGAAGCTGACAGTTGAAACGTCCTTCCAGCTTGCATCCGTTCTGAATCCCGGCGTGTCCCATTCCGTTTTCTTCGTCAGGTCGATATCCTCGCCCTTCGACAGATCCTCTTTTACGATCTCCGAGGCGGCGCACGTTTTCCAGCCTTTCCCGGTGCTGACCGTCTGTACGCTTCCGTCTTTATACTTTACGCGCAGCATGCCGCACAGGTCGTGATTCATATACGTGCTGCCGCTTACGTACGCGCCGACGCAGTTTTCGCCGTCTTTCAGCATAGACGTTACGTCGAATGTGTTATAATATGCGACTTTATCGGAGACGCCCTTGCGCGGTCCCCAAATGAGATCGCCGACCTTGCTGCCGTTCAGCCTGATCTCGATAACGCCGGTGCTTGCGAGGTAACAACGCGCGCGCTCGATATTGGCCGCGGGCTGGTCGAGGCTGAAAACGTATCTTGCCAGCCTTTCCGCGGCTATCCACACGCCTTCCGGCTTATCGGGCGCGGTCTCAAACGTAAACGGCTCGCCGAAATCGGATTCGGTACCGTTTTCGTCTCTTATTTTGACCTTTGCGGTGTATATCGTTTCCGGTTTAAGGTTTTGCAAAACGATACCGGTCTGCTCGTTGCTTTGCATCCAGTCGCTGTCCCAAGCCAAAGCGCCTTGCTCGTCTTCAACAACGCATCTGTACGCAGTCTGATACATGCCGCGTTTTTCTGTATTTATACGCCAACCAAGCCTTACGTTTTTACAATCTATACCCGTATCATACGCGGAAGATGTCTGAAACGTTTCAACCTTAACGTCGCTTTTTATTATGGGATTCATATCTGTTGTCGTTTCCTCTGTTTTTGTTGTTATTACATTTTCCGTTTCCACAGTCTCTGTTATCTCGGACGTAATGTCGCAAGATAACAGTAAGAGTAAAGTTAACAAAGCAAGCACAACAGATATTATCTTTTTCATATTAAACCTCAATAAATGGTTTTCAGTACCGGGTATAGCTTTTTATAAACCTCAAACCCCTTGTTATATTTTTCGTGTATTTCTTTATCATATTTTACCGCGAGCTTCTTTTTTACCGTCGTGGCCGCGCAGGTGACGAGGTCGGGGTATTCGCCGCAGCCGGTCATCGCGAGCATCGCCGCGCCGAACTGTTCGGTCTCCGTGACGTAAATGTCGACGCCGAGAACGTTCGATACGACCGCCTGCCACAGCGGGCTTTTCGCGCCGCCGCCGCATAATACGGCGGAACTTACGCTGACGCCGCCCGCCTCGATACAGTCGCGCAGAGCGTAGGCGACGCCCTCGTAAACGGCTAAGCACATATCCTCTCTCGTCGTTTCGGACGACAAGCCGACGAACGCTCCGCGAGCGTTCACGTCGTTATGCGGACAGCGCTCTCCCGTAAGATACGGCAGAAAATATACGCCGGTCTCTGCCGCGCGGTCAAGCGTGAATTTATCGTAATCTGTCTTTAATATCTTTTTCGTCCACCAGTCGTCGCAGCTCGCGGCGGATAAGATACAGCCCATCAGATGATATTTGCCGTCGGCGTGGCAGAAATTGTGTAAGACCCTGCCCGCGCCCGCCGCATATTCGCCGCACGGCAAAAACACCGTGCCGCTCGTGCCGAGAGATATACTGCAGTCGCCCGGGCAAAGCGTGCCCGTGCCGACGGCGGAGGCGGCGTTGTCGCCCGCGCCCGCGCACATCACGGCGTTTTTCAGACCGAATTCCGGCTTCAGTTTGCTCGTGACCTCATAGCTTTCATAAAGCTTCGGGAGCATGCCGACGTTTATCCCGCATATCTCACACATTTTCTCCGACCACTTTTTTTGCTCGACGTCGAGCAGAAGCATGCCCGCCGCGTCGGAATAATCGGTCGAGAAAACGCCCGTGAGCATATACGCAAGATAGTCTTTCGGCAGACAGATCCTTTTGCATTTCGCAAAGTTTTCGGGCTCGTTTTCCTTGACCCACAGTATTTTCGGCGCGGTGAAGCCGGGAAAAGCGGTGTTTCCCGTTTCGTTGAAGGTGTCTTCGATACCGTTCAGATATTCCGTCTGCTTTACGCTTCTGCCGTCGTTCCAGAGTATCGCGGGGCGTATTACGTTATCGTTTTCGTCGAGCATGACGAGCCCGTGCATCTGCCCGGCAATGCCGACGCCTTTGATATCGTCTCCGATCCCGGCTGAAAGCGTTTTCAGTATTTCGACCGCCGCTTTGTACCAATCAAGAGGATCCTGCTCGCTGTAATTTTGCGCGGGATTGCTCACGCCGTACTTTACGCTGTGCGTACCGTAAACTTTGCCGTATCTGTCGACGACAGAGCCCTTGCACGAGCTCGTGCCGAGGTCTATTCCTATATAGTAATTCATTTTTTCTTTTCCTCCCGCTACGAGTAAAATCTTATTCCGAGTACGGCTATGAAAGTGCCGGGGGGATGGTGAAGCGCGACCCATACGTCGCCGTTATACGTTACGTCCGAGAGGTCGACCGTCGCCGTCCTTTTGCCCGTCGCCCACATCCTGTCGGAGAATACCATATCCGTATGTGCTATATCGCCGTCGAAATTATCCGTTTTGTCGACTCCGTAGGTCGAATCCTCGCTCTTGAGACCTATCGCAAGCGACGACGACGATTCAAACCGCTGCCGCGTTACGTCGGAACCGTCGCAGCAGTAATCGATCTCGACGCGTGAATATTTTGAGAGGTCCGCGCTGCCGAGATATACGTTAAAACCGAATTCAAGATACATAAACGGCTCGTATATCCCCTGCGGGTGACTTTCTTTAACGTATCCTCTCTGATCGCTCATGGCGGAAATATCCGCCGTCCACGCGGGCAGCTCCGTCAGCCCTTCTTTCGGAGTGATATAGCAGAATTCATGATCGCCGGCAAGCGTCAGATACGGTTTTTCGCCGCCGCATTCGGCGTATTCCGCGCGTATTCTGTGATAACCTTTTTCAAGGATGATATTTCCTTTTGCCGTCTTTGTTTCGCCGGCCGATCCCGGATCGTAAGAGCCGTCCGCGACAAGGCGGCCGTCGATATAAAGTTTTACGCCGCCTTTATACGTTATCTCAAAACCGTATTTTTTGTCCTCGTCCGCTTTGAAATAACCCTCGAAGACCGCGCCTGTATTTCCGCCCTCGGGCAGCGCTTCCGCCGATATCTTGTCCGTTTCCGTATAACCCGAAAACAGAGCGTCTATGAGTCTGAAATCGGGCTCTGCCGGATAATTTTCGGGCAGAGGATAAAGCGACAAAAGCAGGCCGCTTTTCAGTTCCGCTTTTTCTTCATCCGTCAGAACGACCCCGCGCATACCGGATATACCGTTTTCGCGCGGCGGCAGTATTTTTTCGCTTCTGCCCGTGTACGCGACGCCGATCCGCGCGGCGTAATCGTTGCGGCGTTCCGGCGCGCTGTCGCCCGTGGTGAACCACGAACCGAGGTCGTAAATATCGGTCACGTTATCGAGCCAGTGGAAATTGATATCGACCGCCTCGCCCGTAAGGCCGAGAAGCGATCTCGGCACGGTGACCGTCATCCTGTCGCCTTTTACCGCATAAGCCGCCGTTCCGACCTCCTGCCACACTCCGTCTTTATATGCGCAGAGCGCGGTCGCCGTATCGGATATGACCTCGTAGTTTATAAGAAAATCATACCCTTCCCAGCCGGTCGATTTGCTGTTGTCGGAGTCGATGAAGAGAAGCATCCAGTTTGACGAAGTTTTATAAGGCGTGATATCCCCGGCGGTGCGTACGAAGAAATATACGTTCGATCCGTCCGCTGTTATGCGCGATTCGACCGTGTCGTTTCTGCCCGTGTCGTTGACGTACCGTATATTGCCGGTCGTGTCGGAGTGATCGCGGCGCGACGTGTCGCCTTTGAAATCGGTATAAACGGGGCAAACGGTCTCCCATTTTTCAAAAACGGCCGGATCCGTTTCATCCATCTTATGCGAGCCGGACGCGCCGTCGGCGGGCAAAACGCCTTTGAAGCGGCGGATGATCGAGCACATCTGATAGAAATAATTGTCGGTGTAACCGCCTTTCATCGGCTCTATATCGCGTGAAAATTCGGGGTTGAACTGGTCTACGAAGCCCGTGTCCGTATAATGCTCGAGGGTAAAGTTCTGAGCGACCCACTCGTTCCAGCGCGAGATCAGAAGCACCTGACATTCGGGGTTTTTCTTCATGAGCTGTTTGAACGCGTCTTCGAATACGAGACCCTGCCCCATCGTTTCGGTTTCGAGAAACGCGTTGAGACGTCTCTGCGACGATTTTACGCCGCTTCTGCCGCTGCCGAAATTTGCAAAGCCCGCACAGCCTATGCCGGCGCATTCCGCCGTTTTTTCATCCTCGACCCAGCCGTAACCGTAACCGAAGTTTACTATGCGGTTGTCTTCCCAGTACATTTCGCTGTATTTGTCCGGGCTTACCCACGACTTGCGGAAAGTGAGTTTGTCTTTATAGTATTCGTCGTCAAGTATCGGGAAATCGCCGTCGTCCGTCGGTTTTATCATCGCGAGCGGCTTGCCCTCCCAGTAAAACCACAGATCGGCGTACTTCTCATCCGTCATGAACAGTTTATAGACCTTGCCGATGTCGCCGCTGCCGTTCGACGTACCGAACCCCCAAGGGACGATATAAGGCGTCATCTGCCCTTCGGCGCGCAGTTCCAGACACGTGTCGAGAAAGACTTTGAACGTATCTTCATACAGATAGCCGTTTGTAAAGTCGATATAGAGAAAATCGACGCCCGCCATCGCGAAATAATACATATCCCGCTTTATCTGCCACACGTCGTCGGCGCGGTGATATCCGGTCTCCGGCTCGCTCCACCAGCAGAAGCCCCAGCGCGGACCGAAATCGGGCTTTGACGGATTTGCCGCTATCGCCTTGGCGTTATCAACGTCGCAGGTCGCCCCGGTCGTCCAGATCAGATAGAACAGACCGACGTATTTGCCCTCCTTCGGCAGACCCGCCTCTTCAGAGGTCGGCAAAGCGCGGCCGAGCGCGTCGGTCGCGACTTCGTTATAATTGGTTATGAGTATCTGCGGAGAAGCGCCCTTTCCGGTCAAGACCTGCTTATCGGGCGAAGCGGGCGTGAAAGTCAGAAGATCAAGACTTACCTCCGGCACGGTATCGTCGTCCGGCTCGTCCGTTACGGGCGCGGTCGGCGCTTCGGCTGTCATTTCCGTCACGGAGGTCACCTCGCTGTCGTTTGCGTTATTGCACGATACGGTTATCAGCAGAGCCGCGGCGAAAACGCAGAGCAACGCCCGCTTCAGCACACTTTTGTTCATTTATATTCCCCCGTTGAAGAGTATCTCATTCATCACCGCTTCGAGATATTCCTGACGTCCGCTCGGTACTTTGATATCTTTGAGATCCGCGGCGTAGGCGGCGAGGGTCTCGAGCGTTTCTTCGCCGTCGACTATGCGGCGGCCGATACCGGCTTCATAGGATGAATAACGCTCTTTGATAAAGCCATCTATCCTGCCGTCGTCTATGATCTGATACGCCTTGAGAAGGCCGAGCGCGAACGCGTCCATGCCGGCGATGTAAGAGAGAACGGTATCTTCAAGCGTGTTCGACTGGCGGCGGGCTTTTGCGTCGAAATTGAGACCGCCGTTAGTGAAGCCGCCGGCTTTTATCACCTCGTACATCGCGAGCGTCGTTTCGTAAACGTTCGTCGGGAACTGGTCGGTATCCCACCCTAAAAGCGTATCGCCCTGATTGGCGTCGATACTGCCGAACATGCCGTTGACGGCGGCGACGCGCAGCTCGTGGTTGAACGTATGCCCCGCGAGCGTCGCGTGGTTAGCCTCGATATTGAGTTTGAAATCGTTTTCAAGTCCGTTTATACGTAAGAAGTTCGCGCAGGTCGCCGCGTCGAAATCGTACTGGTGCTTCGTCGGCTCCTTCGGCTTCGGCTCGATATAGAAATCGCCGTCGAAGCCGTGAGTTCTGCCGTAATCGCGAGCCATCCGCATGAACCTGCCGAGATTGTCGAGCTCCAGCGCCATATCGGTGTTGAGAAGCGTGTCGTAACCCTCGCGGCCGCCCCAGAAGACGTAGCCTTTCGCTCCGAGCTTCACGGCGGCGTCTATACCGGCCTTGACCTTGCCGGCGGCGATCGCGAAAACGTCGGCGTTCGGGCTCGTAGCCGCGCCCGCCATGAATTTTTTATCGCCGAACATATTGGCGGTGACCCAGAGCGGTCTGATACCCGTTTCTTTCTGCTTCTGCAACAGATAATCGGTCATTATTTCGAGATTTCTGACGCTTTCGGCAAGCGTTTCGCCCTCGGGCGCGACGTCCACGTCGTGAAAACAGTAGTAATCTATGCCGAGCTTCTGCATCAGTTCGAACGCGAAATCGGCTTTCGCCTTGTATTTTTCCATACCGGACAAGCCGAAAGTCTTGTCCATCGTGTCGCCGCCGAACATATCGGTGCCGGAGGCGTTGACGGTATGCCACCAGCTCATCGCGAATTTGAGATGCTCACCCATCGTTTTTCCGTTTACGACTCTGTTTTTGTCATAGTAACGGAAAGAAAACGGATCTTTGCTTTCTTTGCCTTTATAACTGATTTTGCCGATATCGAGATACATGGTCTGCCCCTCCTGCGTTATTCTTTTTTTTTCATTATACAATATAAAAAAGCGTTTTTCAAGTATTTTTTCTGTAAGAAAACGGCCATTTTTTGCTTTTTTCAAAAAGGATAAACAAAACGGGAGTGTTTTTATCCGCGTATCTTCAAAAACAAATAAAAAACCGCCCGGTGGAGACGCTTGCGATAGAGCGGGTGCCCCTCGCGGTCGTTATACGTGTTTATGGCAAAAGTTTCATTCATTCATCTGACAGTATAACGCAGGCGGGGAGAAATCCCCGCCTCGATATAAACTCAACTTTTTTTGTATTTTTCGATCGTCGCCTTATACGCGTCATTTTCAAGCAGTTTTACGTTCCGTGGATTCTTCCACGATAACGCGCTGTTCGCGCAGTAAGAAAGAAGATCGTCTACGCCGTGACTTTTTACGCACGCATCAAGCAGCGATTTGTCTGTTTTTGACATCTCCTGCAATTTTGAGACGGCTGAAAGATACTTGTCGGTGATCCTGATGATATCTTCTTCTTTTCCACCGCGAAACTCCCGGGCAATCAGGTCATTTCGAAGTCTTCCGAAAGCGACATAAGCCTGTTCGACAAGATACGCATCTTCAAGTTCACAACCGAGCCGGTATGCACCATCTGCAATATTTTCAACCTTTTTCACCATTGTTTCATACGAAATCTCTGAATCATAGAAATACGACTTTACGAGTTTATCTGCGGCGAATTCGGTAAGCTCATACATATTGCGTTTTGCCCAATACAAAAACTCAG
>JAEEJH010000078.1 GCA_016281775.1 Clostridiales bacterium
TCTTATATTAACGAAAAAACGGGCGGAAATTCCGTCCGTTTTTTTCTCGTACCGTATTTTACTGCGGCCCCGGCACCGTGAAATCTGCTTTTTGCGAACCGAGTGAAATAGGAATATTTCTTTTTGCAGGGGAACGCCGGAAGAATACGGCTCACAATTTGCGCGGAGCGCACGCGGCGGGCGTTCCCCCACCGCCCCGCCGCGAGATCATATTTGTGCAGAAACCGGTAACCTTATTCACTATTCACTTTTACATATTACTTCGCGTCAGCCCGCCGCGCCCCAAAGAGAGTGCAACGACTTTGGGAGGGGTTAAGGGGGTTTGGGGGTTGCGAACGAAGTGAGCGCAGGGTGGGTACGCCCCAAGGGCGGCGAAGCCGCTCCGAACCGTCGCCGTTTACGGCGACTCCTTAATTTGCAACCTGCAATTTTCAATTTACAGTTTCTATCTTTCCCCTATATCGTACATCAATCTCGACAGTATATACTTATCTCTAATATCTCCCGTATGGCAAAATGCCGTTTCCGCGTCTTCGCCGATCTCTTCCGCGATCGTCGGGTGACCGATCTTTATGAACAGATCGCGCAGCTGCTGCGCCGGGATGAGTTCTTCTTCTACGGTCTGAAGTATTTTATCCCAGTTATCAAATATTATCTTTTGCCGGGCGAGCACTTTTCCGGGCGAATACTTGCCCTCTCTGTCTTCGATCTTTATTACCGTGTCGGCAGACGCGCCGAAATACTCCCGCACGCCGCGCTCCCATGCGGTGCGGTCAAACGACAGAGCGGCTTTTTCGGCTTTATTTTTATCAGGCTTTATTTCTTTTAATTTCTCATATTTTTCAAGAGCGAGAAGCGTGCCGACGCCGACCTGTATGCCGTGCAGTTCGCACTGTCGTTTTTCGGCAAGGCATCTCATATCCCACAGGTGCGAATAGTAGTGCTCGACGCCCGAAGCCGGGCGTGATACACCGGCGAAAGTCATCGCCGTACCGGCGAGCGTCAGCCCTTCGGCTATGCTACGCACGGCTTTTTCATCTCCGTTTACAGCAGCTTCGGCGTTATCTAAAACGAGACGGCGGTATTTTCTCATTATTTCCGCAACTTCTTCGCAGTAGTATTCGCCCGTCACGAGCGCGCCGATGCGCCATTCGCAGACAGAGATCAGCTTCGCCGCCATATCGCCTATACCGGCGAGTATCAGCTTTTTCGGCGCTTTTGCAAGTATCGACGTATCGCAGACGAGCGCGTCGGGACATTTCGACGGTACCGAGCTTTTTACGCCGTTATATATGACCGACGACGAATCGGAGACGTAACCGTCCATTGACGGGGCGGTAGGGATATAGACGTACGGTATATGCCCGAGCTTTGATAACAGCTTGCCCATATCATTGACGACTCCGCCGCCGACGCCAATAATTATATCGCAGTTTTTATCGTAACCCATGACGAGATTGCCGAGCGTCTGCTCCGTCGGCTCGGGCCGCTCGAAGCCTTCTTCGATACCGAGCAGATGCGCGGTCGCTTTTATGCCGTCTTTCCGTAAAAGCGATAAAGCGGCGTCGCCCGCCGCCTTCATCGTATTATCATCGGCTATGAGATAAGCGTTCGTTCCGCCGAGCGCTTTGATCACGTCCGGCAGTTTTTGTATCGCGTCTGCCGAAATATCGGCGTATTTCAGCGGCGTTTTATGCGTTTTGCCGCATTCGCATTCGAATTCTTTGCCGATTGTATCGGCGGGTTTAAGTTCGCAAAGTCTCATATCGGTTCTCACAGTGTTTTTATTATTTTTACGATATCGTCCGGCGTTTCGGCGAACACTTTCGCGCCGCGTTCGGTCATCAGTTCTTTCGTTCTGTAACCCCACGTCACGATTATATGCTTCGCGCCGGCGTTTTCGGCAACGAGCAGATCCGAAGGCGAATCGCCTATCATGACCGCCTCTTCGGCGCCGCATCCGGTTTTTTTGCACATCCGAAGAAAACATCCGGGATCGGGTTTTCTTTTGCATTCCCCGCCCTCTCCGTATACGAAGTCGAACGTACCGGGGAAAAAGTATTCGATAATATATTTCGTCGCCGCGTCGTATTTGTTCGACAAAACGGCGCACTTCACGCCGGATTCTTTTATTTCACGCACCGCTTCGGCGATGCCGCCGTAGGGATACGTACCGTCGGTAAGATGATCCGCGTAATATTCCTTGAAATACGATACAGCCGTATCGATCTCTTCTTCCGTACCGCCGCCGAGAGCTCTCTCGGCGTATTTTCTTATGCCGTTGCCTATATAAGCTTTCGTCTGCTCGCCGGTGATCGCATCCCTGCCCATACGGACCATCGCGCTGCTCATTGCGGCGGTCAGATCCGGTATGGTATATAAAAGCGTGCCGTCAAGGTCGAAGACCGCTAATTTGATCATATTATCCCTCTTCTCAACAGACCCGGCGCTTTCGCGCCGGGATCCGTTATTTAAATATGTAATCTCGTGACTATGCGGACTACCGCGGTTATTATGAGCTGATACGCCGCGGCGTACAGCACGTTTATGACGTTGAGCGAGCCCGTGATCATCAAAAACACCGTTATGAGCAAGCCGATTATAAGCGACATGAAGCATATAAGCGTGTTTATTTTCGACGTATATACCGTCTTGTCGCACAGAAGCAGCGTGCGCATGAGCGATTTTACGGAACTTTTCGATACGACGGTACCGAAAGATTCGTCTTTGACTTCGTTCTTTCTCGTTCTGCCCGGCGCTATGCGGCAGTTATAAATTTCGGTATCGAGAAACGCGGAAAGCAGGGCGTTGTCGATATTAGGATCGAGCGTTCTGACGGCGACCTTGCGCGAAGCGCCTGAAAGCTGTTTGATTATCTTTTTGAACTCCGGATCCATGCCGTATTCGATATAGAATTTCGCCGAAACTGCGCCGTTCACCGTCATATACATTATGCGTTCGGTACCGCTTGACTCGTACATGCCGTCGTCTTCTTTATATGAACGGTCGAGAGAACTGCCCATATAATCGGCTGAACCTATGCGAACCGTGAGCGAATCGACTCTCGCTTCGACGCCGCCTCCGCCGGTCTTGATTATCTCGGTGTCGGGGCTCGAACCGTATTCCTTAGCGGCGTTTTCACAGATCGTGAGCAGCGGGCCGCCGAGCTTGCCGAAAACGCTCATCATGATATACATTATATGATCCATACGGCTGTCGTTATAGAGACGCACGGACGTTATCTTGTCGTGCGAGGGCGGAAAAACGTCGCTGTCTTCGAAGTACACGACAGACGCCGCCGTATATTTCTCCGCTTCGGCGTCGCTTATAACGCAGCTGCCGTCGCCGTACGCTTTTTTGGAGCACAAAAACGCCGGGAACGAGAGCGCGGAGAATATAGCCGCGGGCATACAGAATATCCACGCCGCAAAGCCGTAAGCGGCGGCGTACGAGATATCCTTTTTGATGAACAGTCCGCATACGATGAACAGAATGAATATCAAAGCCGTTACCGGGAACAGAACGTTCAGATAACCCTCCGAATTCGATTTTTTCATACCGGACGACGTGAAGTTGTTTATGAATCTCGCGCGGGATACGCCGAGAGCGCTGCCGTCCGCCCTGTCGTCGCCGAGCTGGTATCTTTCAAGCACGTATTTGTTCTTGACGGGCGAGCCGGAAATTATTCTGAACGCGAGCGTGCGACGTTTTACGATGCGCATCTCCGCGGCGAGCATGAACACCACCGACAAAGCGGAGACCGTCATCATCGGGTAAAGCACGACCTCGCCTCTGACGGCGACGATGATACCGTAAATATACGTGAACAAAACCGACAGAAACGCCATCGATGACAGAGTCGTATTGCCTTTGAAGACCGATACGAATCCGGCGAAGGTATGCTTCGCGGCGCAGGCGGCGACAAGCGAGAACAGGACGAGACCGACCAGAGTGAACACCGCGGGATTTTCGGTACGGTTTATCGCGTGCGGCAGTTCTTTGACGAACAGCGGCAGAAGCTCGTATATGAACAGCAGCGCCGTGAACACGCTTGAGGCGATAAGCGATTTTTTGTACGACTGATATTTCTTTTTGAATTCCTCGAGGAAACTCTTGCGCTGATCGTAAGAGGTGAATTCGTCGGCGTAGACCGTTTTATCATCCTCTTCTTCGTCTTCGGCTTTGGAGCCGCCTACGGGCGCGTCGGGAATGTCGCTGAATATATCGTCGAGTTCTTCGGCTTCGCTCTTTCTCGTTTTTTTCTTCTGCTTCGGCTTTTCGGCGAAGGCGTCCATTATCGCTTCGTCGGCGCTCGAATATCCGCCTTCGGCTTCGCTGTCCGAATACACGACGTCGAAGTTTTCTATATCGTTTTGCAGTTCGTCGTCGTTCACCTCGACCGGTTCTTCGGTCTGCCCCGGTTTGACGATCTTTTTCGTCGCGCCGTCGTCGTCGCATCCGGATTCGAAAACCGCCGTGGCGAATTCGATGGCTTTCGTCGTCTCTTCCGCTTCTTTTTTCTTTTCGAAAACGTCGGATACGAAAGGACTGCCGCCGGCTATATCGTCTTCTTCCGGTTCGGGTTCGGGTTCGGATTCAGGCTCGGGTTCGGGTTCCGGCTCGGGTTCCGGCTCGGGCTCGGGTTCAGGCTCAGGTTCGGGTTCCGGTTCCGGCTCGGGCTCCGGTTCGGGTTCGGGTTCCGGTTCCGGCTCGGGCTCCAGTTCGGGTTCGGGTTCCGGCTCGGGCTCGGGTTCAGGCTCGGGTTCGGGTTCAGGCTCGGGTTCAGGCTCGGGCTCGGGCTCCGGTTCGGGTTCCGGCTCGGGTTCAGGTTCCGGCGCTTTGTCCGTATATTCTTCTTCAAATACGGTCGGAGCTGTATATCCCGCCGCCGGTACTTCTTCGGCGGGTCCTTCCGCCGGATATTCTTCGGTCGGATACTCGTCAACCGGCTCTTCCGCGGTCGGCTCTTCGTTTTCTTCGGGTTCGGCGTCTGCCGGGTCGGTAAAGATGCCGGTTATCGCGTCGGCGATCCAGTCGGCGGGTTCTGCCTCGGGCTGTTCTTCCGTGTTTTCCGCCGTTTTATCGGGCTCCGTGTCCGCTTCTGCAGCGGCGGGAGGCAGTATCTCTTCTTCGGTCTCTTCGTACTTGTCTTTTCTTTTGCCGAAGCGCTTTCTTCTCTTTTTGTGTTTGCCTCTCGGCGTTTTTTCTTCTTCTTCGAAGAGTTTTTCGAGTTCCGCTCCTATATCGGTGCCGTTGTTGTCACCCACGCCGGACCGTGCCGCCTCTTCCGTTTCACCGGTGACGTCGGCCGTCTTTTCTCCGTCTGCCGCCGGCTCCGAATCGTCAATATCGAGAACGAGTTTGAGCTGTTTTACGAGCTCGTCTACGGACATATCTTTCTTGTTCTTGCCTTCCATTGGTTGACCTTCCTTTCGTTTCAAAACGGATCGTGTCTCGATTTGGCCGCGTACGACAGTATGACCGCCGCGGCGCACGACACGTTAAGTGAGTTTATCTGACCGAACATCGGAATGCTTATTATTCCGTCGCATCTCTCTTTCACCAGCCTCGATACGCCCGATCCTTCGCTGCCGAACACTATCGCGACGGCTGACGTAAGGTCGGTCCCGTAGACGCTTTGCCCTCCCGCTTCGGCGGCGTAGCACCAGACGCCGAGTTTTTCAAGGCTGTCGATACAGGCGGCTACGTTCGGTACCTTTGCGACCGGCACGTGAGACGCGGCGCCGGCTGACGCTTTTTCAACCGCGGCAGTCACCGTGACAGAGTGACGTTTCGGTATTATCAGCCCGTGAACGCCCGCGCATTCGCAGCATCGAAGCAAAGCGCCGAGATTGTGCGGATCTTCAATGCCGTCGGCTATCGCTATAAACGGCTTTTCGTTTTTTTCTTCGGCGATCTGCAGTATCCGTTCGACCGTCGTATATTCGACGGCGGCGGCGTAAGCGCATATGCCCTGATGATTGCCGCCGCACATACGGTCGAGCTTTTGTTTTTCGACCTCGGTGACGGGTATCTTTTTCTTTATCGCCTCGGCGACGATCACGGATATCGAACCCTCGCGTTCGCCGCGAAGGACGAATATCTTATCGACGTCTCTGCCGCTTTTGAGCAGTTCGGCGACGGCGTTCCTGCCGTAGACGACGCCTTCCGCGGCTTTGACGGTTTTATCTTCGTATGCCATAAAAGCCTCTATTTGAGCAGATTTCTTATTATTTTGCCGCTGATCGTCTTCGGGAGAGCGTCGCGGAATTCGACCACTCTCGGATATTTATACGGCGCGGTATGTTCTTTGACGTATTTCTGTATCTCTTTTTTAAGTTCTTCCGTGTGCTCGACGCCCTTGACCGTTACGACGACGGCTTTGATTATCTGACCCCTTATGGGATCGGGCACGGCGGTAACGCCGCATTCAAGCACGTACGGCAGCTCCATTATAACGCTCTCTATCTCGAACGGACCTATGCGGTAGCCGGACGATTTGATCACGTCGTCGGTCCTGCCGACGTAGTTATAATAACCGTCTTCGTCGCGCCACGCGGTATCGCCCGTGTGATAGATGCCGCCGTGGAACGCGTAATCGGTCTTTTCTTTGTCTTTGTAATATTCTTTGAACAGTCCGCAGGGTTTGCCGTGATCGTAGCGGATGATTATCTCGCCGGTTTCGCCGGCGGGCAGGCTCTTGCCGTTATCGTCGACGATATCGACGTCGTACAACGGGCTCGGGCGTCCCATGGCGCCGACCTTAGGCGACGTTCCGACGAGATTGCCGACGGAAAGCGTCGTTTCGGTCTGACCGAAGCCTTCCATTATAGATAAGCCGGTCGCTTTCTTCCACTGTTCGAAGACCTCGGGGTTGAGAGCCTCGCCCGCGGTCGTCGTATATTCGAGCGACGACAGATCGTATTTGGACAAGTCTTCTTTTATGAAGAACCTGAACATCGTCGGCGGCGCGCAGAACGTGGTTATATGATATTTCGCAAACAGCGGCAGTATGTCTTCCGCTTTGAAGCGGTCGAAATCGTACGTGAATATCGGAGCGCGGCAGAGCCACTGACCGTAGTATTTGCCCCAGAGCGCCTTGCCCCAGCCGGTGTCGGAAATCGTGAAATGAAGTCCGTCCGGATTGACGTTATGCCAGTATTTCGCGGTTATGTAGTGACCGAGCGCGTATTTGTAATCGTGTACGGCGATCTTCGGGTAGCCCGTGGTGCCGGACGTGAAGAACATCAGCATCGGGTCGGCGCCGCAGGGCGTGTCTTCTCTTCTTTCATAGACGTCGGGATACCCGGGATATTCCTCGTCAAAAGAACGCCAGCCGTCTTTTCTGCCGTGGGATATCATTTTGATAAGCGTCGGGAAACCGGCGGCGGCTTTTTCCGCTTCGTCGGAAACGGTACCGTCGGCGGTGCAGACTATCGCCTTGACGTCTCCGGCTTTGAATCTGTACGTGAAGTCGTGCTCCATAAGCTGATTCGTCGCCGGTATGACGACCGCGCCCATCTTATGCAGAGCCGTGATCGCGAACCAGAATTCGGCGTGGCGCTTGAGCACGAGCATCACGCGGTCGCCCTTTTTGATGCCGAGCGACTCGAAATAATTCGCGATCTGCGCCGAACGCTTTTTGATATCGGAAAACGTGTATCTCGTCTCGACTTTATCGTTTGAGAGGTGGAGCATGGCGAGCTTGTCCGGCGCGGAATCCGCTGCGGCGTCGACGACGTCAAAACCGAAATTGAATTTGTCTTCGTTTTTGAACGATATCGCCTGTAAAACTCCGTTTTCGTCGAGTTTCGTATCGATGAATCTCGCCGCCTCGGGCGATTCGAAGCTTCTCGATTTTCTGCCCGAAACGATCTTTTCGAATTTGTCGGGTTCCGATCCCGCGGGCTTGCGAAGGACTATCGCGTAGAACGTCGCGCCCTCTTCGGACAGCGCGACCATGCCGTGAGGGTTGGCGGAATTATAGTAAATACTGTCGCCCGGATACAGTATCTCGAAATGGTCGCCTATGCGGAATTTCATCACGCCCGTGAGCATCACGTCGAATTCCTGCCCTTCGTGTGTGGAGGTCTTTATCTCGCCCTCCGCCGCTTCTTTCGAATACGGCATTTCGACGTAGAAAGGCTCGGCGGTCTTGTTTTTGAAAAGCGGCGCTTTGTTCAAGTATTTGAAACCCGCGCGGCGGGTGATCGGCAGACCGTCGCCGGATCTGGTCAGCTCGTAATTCGAAA
>JAEEJH010000079.1 GCA_016281775.1 Clostridiales bacterium
AATTTGTATTTTGTATAATTATGACTGTCAGGTGCAAGTATTCCCTGCCAGTCAAATTACCGCGAGCAAGGCGACGTACGTACGTCGCAAAACAACCTGTAAACATTTTGCACATAGCGCAAAGTGTTTACATCTTGTTTTCTCGCTTACAAAATATAGGTTTTGTACAAAAAGGCGCTCTCGTATCTTCATTACACTGTCACCGTTTCGTTTTTGCGAAGCGTTAGTTTGTCGCCCCCTCCCGTCCCCCAGGGGGAGGCGCGGGGACCGGTAGAGGGGCGACGTTTGTCGTCGTCTGTCTCTGCCTCTGTCGGTCAATATCTGTCGCCGGTCGTTGTGTTTACTCGATTAATAGTGCCTCATTCGCTCCTTTCTTCTCGTCGTTTGTGTTCGCCCACTCCCCCCGCCCTCGCCCCCGGGCGAGGGAGCGGTGCGTCCATGGGGCGGCAAAGCCGCCGCAAGCGGCGGCAAGGTACGCAAAAGCCGCCCCCGTGCGCAGGAAGCGGCTTGTATCATGGTGCGCAACCGCCCAGCTGATGCACTCCGGGCGCACCTACCGGAGCCAGCTATGGGATTGAGCGGTCTTGAGCCCATGGCTCGCACCGTTCTTGATTATACCACGGGACCGGCGAAAAGTCAATACCGGAATCTTGAACAAACTTTCGAACGTCTGTTTGTGCAGTCTGTACGAAAAAACGCTCCTTGCGGAGCGGTACACCCGACCGACGAGCGCAGACCGTCAGCCGTTGTTATCGTTTGTTCTTTCGTCTGCACTCGCCGTGCGGGTGTTTGTCAAGGTTCTGACCGATCGAGCAGTTTATCGACCTTTTCGCTCAGTTCTGCCGTCATTTTGAGCAGTTTTCTCAGCATTTCGAGCACGTTTTCGCCGTTTTCCGGGGTTTTCGGCGTTGGTGCTGTCTCTTCTCCGCTCTGCCCGGTCAGCACGTCGCTGAGCGCGTATATCAGCGTCGTGCCGGCGTTGTCGTGGTTCAGGGCGCGCTGTGCGGCGTTTAAGCCCTTTTCATGGTATACCTGCACGGCGTACGCCTTTCGTGCGCTGTGGGGGCTTATATGCAGTTTCACGCCGTAGTATTCGGCGGCTTTGTGCAGGTCTTTGTAGACCGTCGTCCGCGAGCGGTGCGCTCCGCGCAAGCTCGGAAAACACCGGTCAGCATTTCCATTACTGCGCAGCCGCTCCGCGGCGGCGGCAGTAATGGTTTTGCGCGTCTGCTTCCCGGTCTTCTTCTCGGTGACGGTCAGCGTGCGTCCTCGCAGCTCCCAGGGGCGTAGCGAGAGCACGTCGTCTATGCGCAGGCCGGTCTGAAGGCTGATCTCGAGCGCCAGGGCGTTCTCCGGCTGCATGGCAGCCATGAGCACGCGGAGCAGTTCCGGCGTCGCGTAGTCCGCTCTCACGCCGTCACCACGTCGTCGTGATCGGCTCTTCCGGCTCGAGCCGTTTCAACAAACTTGAAAATGTTGAATCGTCCGCCGTGACGATCTTCAACGTCAAGCCGGCTTCCTCGATCCGGAAGCCCTCGATCTCGTCGACTGCGAGAAAGTCGAAATGCGCGTACTTGAACTGTGCCTGCGTCAGTGCGCCGCCTGAAAGGTAGTAGCGGCCGCCGATCTTCAGGGCACGCGCTTTTTCGAGGTCGTGCCCGACCTCTTTCAGCGCTTTGGTCATGTACTTGTGCACGTATTTCGAAATGGCGTCGCCTGCGTCGCCGCCTTTCGGGTTCGTGATCCGGATCGCCGTGGTGAAGCCGTACGGAAAATCGTTAATGTTGTAAACGGTTTTGCCGTTTCTCTTGTGTCCGGAGTTCACCAGGTTCAGACCGTTTTCGTTCATGACGCCGTGAAAGTGGATCCCGACGTTTCCCTGGATCCGGAAGTCATCGCCCTGGTATCTCTCTCTCGCTTTGTTGATATTGTGGTACTCCGGCACGAGGATATACGCCAGGTGATCACGTCTGACGCGGTTATCGAGCCAGACGGAGAGCTTTTTTATGATCTCGTCGTAGTTCGTGCGGCTGATCTCCTGCTCGTTCAGTGTGAGCGTGACGAAAAGATTCAGTTGTCGGTTACACTGTATTTTGTCGTACAGTCTCCGGTGAGCCGTCTTGTAATTCCGGATCATCGCGTTTATCGCTTCGTCGACGTCAGAGCTGCTCTCGTCTTTGACGTCTTCCAGGTGTATGCCCATGTTGTCGCCGTACATCGTCTCGATGAGCTCGAGCACCGGCGCGGGTGTTCCGACCGGCAGCGTTTTCCGGAAGCCGTCAAAGATCGCTTTGCTCGCGACGATGATCTGATACGGACGGAGTGATCCGTCCGGCTGCGGGTAGTATTTAATCCGGACGTTGTAATCGGTGCGGCTACGCCGCGGTGCGCCGTTCGGCGCGGTTGACCTCTTCGAGGTCGGCTGAATAGACACGGTGCATGACGGAATGATGTGCCATTAATCGAGTAGTTTTCGAGAGTGCTAATCCGTAGTAAATGTAAGTCGCACGCGCGAGGCGTGCTCCGGAATCGGTAGCGGCTGACGCCGCTTCCTGGAAGCCGGCAATTAGCCGGCTATCGCTCACTCCGTTCGCTCCGGTTCGGCGGCATACGTTCGCAAATTACGAACCGCGCCGCTCCAACCATCCCCGCTACGCCTACGGTTGAAGCGGCTTCGTTTGTGCCGCTACCCGCACGGTGACGCGTAACTCCAAATACTCGAGCGCTTTTTGCGGTAAAGTCTTTTTGTACAAAACGCCGGTATTTTGTATAATAATGCGTATTATTCCCTGCAGAGCCGGCGAGGCTTAAAAACAAGCCGGCTTAGTTCTCACCGATCACTATAAGGTAATCATCTTTATTCAACGTCACCTGTTCGTCAAGTGTGCGATCGAAATATACGTAATCGGAACCGCTCATCGCGCCAAGCAGAACGTGTCCGTTACTCAGCATCTTTCTGCGAAGTTCTCTGACCGTATACGTTCCCTCGGTCTGCATCGCGCCTGCGTTTTTCAGATACAGCTCGTTGCCTTTGTTTGACAGGATCTCGCGGAATACGTCTATCAACTCGGGGTTCTCGGCAAGCTGCGCCAGTATAAGCGACGACATACTTGACGTTACGAGAAAATCCGTTCTGTCGCCCATACCTACGAGATTCTGGTTCTGCTCTTTTTGCATTTCTACCGTTATGTTAAACCGCAGGCCGAACCTCGTTCTTATATCCCTGAGATTCAAAAGCATGAATATCACGTCCGTGTCGGCTTCGTCTGCATCTTTTTCGTGATCGTTCAGTACTACGATATGCCGCGAAGTTTTCGCCGCTTCGATCAATACGCTTTCCTGCCGCGGATCGTCTTGATTATAATTGATTTTCATGCATCTGTGTGCTGCGGCGTTTTGCAGTTCTTCCTGTTCTTCTGTTGTGATATCGGGACTGAAGATGAACACTTCCGACACGTTTTCAGGCAATTCCTGCAGTATCACCGGCAGAGTTTCGTTATGCCCTATAATGACCGCGTCTGTCTTATCAGCCGCTGTCCAGACGGTTTTTTCTTCTGTATTCGCCAATGCCGTGCCGCTTTCTTCAATCAAAGGCGGAGCGCATTCTTCGGAATATACAAGTATTCTGTCCGTCTCGGCGAGCTTATAATCGGGGCTCGGATTCAATACGGTCTTTCCTTCACGATATACGCCTACGGGTATCGCGTTGTTCAGCCTTACCGACAGCTCTTCAAAAGTCAATCCTTCGATACCGCATAGATCCTCCAGATAAAACTCCGACCCTTCAAAATTGAATACTTCCCTGAACAATTCGGACAGACCCGTCTGAGTGCAGGAATGGGCTATCATTTTTGCAAGTATACTGCTTGTCTGTAAAGTCGTTATATTGTTCGCCGCGGCGATCGACGCGGGAAATCTGTACTCGTTTTTGGATATTATCGCGTTTACGCTTATCTCGGGAACGCCTTTTTTCTGCAAAAGCGACGAGACGGCGAGTATGGCTTTGATCGTCTTAAGATCGTCAGTAGGTGCGACGATCACGGTTTTGCAAGTCTCAACCGAACATTTTTCAATAGACGCCGGATCTGTTATATCGACCGTTCTGCATACTATCCTTACGTTTTTCGGTATATCGAGGTTCTCCAGGATATTCTGCTCCATCTCCTGCCTTTCCATATCCTCAGCGATAACTATGCACGCGGGATTCTCCGCGGCGGCGAGAATGAGTTGATTCAAGAGAGTGTATTCACCCGGATAAAAACCGAGTACGACGATATGGTCTTTTTCAAGAACTAAAGAATTACCTCTTTTCAGATTATCGATCTTCTCTTCTATCGCGCTCGTGATTATACCGATAAGAACGCTCGTGAACAAAACGCCGGATATTGCGGTTATCGCCATAATGATAACGTATCCGGGGCTTCCGTCCTCAAACGAAGGCATCCATGCGTTGATAACGGTGGCTATACTGTCCCAGAATACCGACGCGACCTCTCCCTCTTCATTGAATCCGAGAAGGATTATAAGCGCCGCCATGGTGACCGCCAAGATGACGGAAACGACGATCAGCGCGCGTATAAGACCGAGCGATCCTTTTGTCATCCGGTTGTCAAACCAGTATTGAAACCGTTCTTTCAGCGTGAATCTTCTTTGTCTGTCGGTTTCTTTTTTCATATCAAGAACCTCTTCTCTTTTTATATTCCGTTTATTGATTAACAGTTATTGCCAGTGTATTTGCGGCGTCTCTGCCGAGTTTTTGTAAGCCGAGCGCGCTGAAATGTCCTCCGACGAACGGATTCATATATACGGGCTCACTGTTCATCTCCGAAGCTTCTTCGGTAAGCATAAGAAATAACCCGTCTTCTTTACAGACTCTGCTCTGCGCTTCGATGATCGCGTCGTCGCGCAGATCGTTCGTGAATCTGCCTACGCGAATAATACAGAATCTTTGCAGACCTATATCGATTTGCAGCGCGTGAGCGATCTCTTTGATCTGTCTGATATAGGTATCTGTATCTTTGCCGATTATCGCGTCGCTTTCGCCCTGCAGCCAGATCAGATATACGCGGTCCGAGAAGTCTGTTGTTTTTCTGATCGCAGCTTTCGTCTTTTTTACAGTAGCAGTATACCACGCGCCGCCGGGCATGAAATATTCGAGTTCCGCCGCGCCTTTAGCCGCGCCTACGGCGGTCACTTCCCGCTTTGTCGCTTTTATATATGTGCGGCAGAATTCAGGAATAAGTGTCGTGTTGCCGTATGCAGAACCGCCGAAAACGTGCTTTTCATGCCAGGTCATACCCATATAATCTTCATACGCTTCGCCCGCTGTTCCGTCGAAGTGCAGATTCTCGCCGAACGGATCGCACAGCGGCAACAGACTGTCGGTCGCATATTTGTATTCATATGCGCCGCTGACCGCGGAACCGTCCGCAAGCCTTTCCGTCTGACCCTCCATATTGCTCTGACCGGCGAATATTATAATATCTTTCATTTTATCAATAAGGTTTTTATGTTTTTACCCGCTTTTGCGTCTTCAAAGGCTTTGTTAACGTCCGATATGTGATAAAACGTGCCGAGTTTCAATACGGTATCCGTCAGTTCCGGACGTTCTTTCATAAATTCAAGATACGCTCTCACGTCGCAGAAAGAATACTGTGAAGAGCCGATTATATGCAGCGCCTTGAAAGTGATTATCTCCGGACGAACGGAGACCGCTCCGCTGTCGCTGTATTGACCGGGGATCAGATATACGCCGCGGTTGCGCAGTATTTCCAAACCTACCGGCACGGCGGCGGGCGCTCCGGAAGCTTCGATGCACAGATCGACGCCGAGACCGCTGTTTTCAGCCTGTAAAGCGTTTATGATCGAATCGGTACCGTCTTTTTCTATGCTGAATACCTTGTCTGCACCGAGTTTTTCAGCAAGCTCTTCTCTGTTTTTATTATCTCTTGCGGTGATAACGTAAACTTTTTTCGCTTTTACGGCCTTAAGATACGTAACTGCGAACAGACCTACCGGACCGAGCCCCTGTACTACGGCGACCGTGTTTTCATCAATATCGACTCCGGCACGTTTTGCGAGGCTGATCGAATGAAAAACCGTGGGACCGGGGCACGCGAAGACAGCGACAGCTCTCGGATCGAGTCCGTCGGGTATTTTGATCAGGTTAGTCAGCGGCGTATAGTTGATCTCTGCGTAACCGCCGTAAAGATAAGGGGGCTTGTCTATGCTCACTCCGCTCGTCTCTTTCATATTTACGCAGTTTGCGTCGTCGCCGTTTTTGCACAGTAAGCACTCGCCGCAAGGTGTCGCGATATCCGCTATGACGTTATCGCCTTTTTTCAGACCGTACTTCTCCGCTTCGCTTTCGTCACAGCCGACAAGTCTTCCGACGAATTCATGTCCGATCACTGTCGGCCCCTCGACCGGAAGTTTGCCGCGGTGGATGTGTATGTCCGTACCGCAGACGCCGCTTGCTATCAGCTCGCTTTTGCCGTAACCGGACGGCGTTTCGGCAACGGGAAATTCCCTTACTTCAAACGGTTTTTCAGCTCCGACAAATACTGCTGCTTTTGCTTTCATAACAGACTCCTATTCTATATAAGTTATAAAATATTTATTATATATTTCCTTTATTGATTCTATTTCGGATGCGCTTTGTATCGGTACGTTTCTGTAAGCGTATTCGATCCCGAGCGCGTCGTATTTTGCGCTTCCGAGGCGGTGATACGGCAAAAGACCGACGCGTTTTACTCCCAGATCAAGCAGATCCGTACAGATACGTTCACATTCGCTCACGGCTGTGTTTATGCCCGGTATAAGCGGTATCCTCACGTGTACCGTCCTGCCTGACGATATGAGCCTTTTAAGATTGCAGCGCACAATATCTATGTCGCCGTTTATAATGCTGCTGTATATATTGCGGTCGGCAGACTTATAATCAAAGTAGAATATATCCGTTTGATCAATTACCGATTCAAAATACCGCCACGGCACGCAGCCGGCGGTATCTATCAGAGAAGTTACTCCGTTATCGTTAAGCATACGGCACAGTTCGCCTAGCGCCTCCGCTTGAAGCATCGGCTCACCGCCCGAGAAAGTCACACCGCCGCCGCTCGCTCTGTAATACTCGACGTCTTCAAGCACGTCCGCAAGCACTTCTTCCGTACTCATGATTTTTCCGCAAGTCACTTTTTTGCCGGTATTATAAGCAAGCGTCTGAGGCTGTGAAGAAATGTTTTCGGGGTTATGACACCACGGGCAGCGCAGATTACAGCCTTTTAAGAAGACGGTCGTTCTTATGCCCGGTCCGTCGCCGGTCGAAAATCTCTGTATGCTCGATACGTTCAGTTCTTTCATACCGTTTCGTGCTGAGTTCTGCTGAGTATGTCTTCCTGTACTTCTCTGCCGAGCGTTACGAATATCGCCGAGAAGCCCGAAACGCGCACGACGAGCGTCGGATAGTTCTCAGGGTGCTCCATAGCGTCGATCAGCGTTTCTCTCGACGTTGAATTTATCTGTATCTCCTGCCCGCCGCGACTGAAATAGACGCGTATCAGCTGAAGTAGTTTTTCGCGCTTGCCGTCTTTAAATGCCGCAGGCGTGAATTTCTGATTGACGACCGTACCGCACGCACAGCGCGTATAATCGGGCTTGGAGAGGCTCAGAAGCGTCGACGTTACGCCTCGAGTATCGCATCCGTACGTAGGCGACGCCGCGTCTGATAACGGCTTGCCGGCGAGTCTTCCGTCAGGAGTAGCCGCAAGGTCTCTGCCCGCGTGTATATTCGATACATTAGCCGCCATGGCGGTGTAGACGGCGCCGCCGTCATACGTAGTATAGTTATCGAACATATCGTTAAGCGTCTTTGTATACCATACCGCGTATTTGTCGGCGTATTCACTGTTGTTGCCGTATTTGGGCGCCGATCTGCAGAGTTCGCGCAATTCTTCATATCCGGCGAAATCTGCTTTCAAGGCTTCTGCTATTTCGGAAAGTTTTGCTTTCTTTGTTTCATAGACGGTTTTTTCGATAGCCGCAAGCGAGTCGCTTACCGTACCGATGCCCATAAGAGCCGCACCGTGCACCGAAGGATATTTGCTGCCGCCCATGTTTATGTCGAGACCCCGTTCGATACAGAAGTCGCAGAAACACGACAGAAACGGCGACGTCATATTCTCCGGATCCTCCACGTACGCGTTCGCTCTCATTCTCTGTATATACTCTTCGACGCCTATGGCGAGTTGAGCTTCGTATATGCTCATGAACTCGTCCATATCGGTTATGTTATCCAGCGCTTCCGCGTCGTATTTCAAAAGTATATCTTCAAGATAACAGATCGGATCGAATCTGTTGTCTGACCACGGCGGCTGCATACCTGTTATGAAATTTTCGATACAGCCGACCATGCAGTAATTACGCACGTCTCTTATATCATAGCCTTTGCGTGATAACGCTGTGATATTGACAGGATCGTTCATAAGCGCGGGATAACCGAGACCGGTGCCTATGACTTTGAGGCATTCATCGAGAAATTCATCCGGGCAGTCGGGCGTTATACGCGCGGAGAGGTTCGGCCCCGGCAGATTTACGTCGCGCACGGCGTGAAGCACACAGTAACTCAGTCCGTTTACGGAACAGTTCCCTTCTTCATCAACGCCGCCGATACATATATTAACTACGTCGTCGCCGCCCGAGAATCTGCGTTCGCATATCTTCAAAAAAGCGTTTGCAAGCAGTTCTGTCGCATACTCGTCTGTAAGCGAGCCGTTTTCGATATCCTGTTTATAAAGTGGATACAAGAACATGTCGATGCGCCCTATCGCCATCGCGTATCTGCCTTCGGAGACAAAGCAGTTGTGGATCATCCATACGAGCTGAAGCCCCTCCATAAAAGTCTTAGGAGCGTGTTTAGTCAAAGCAATGCAGTTGTCAGCAATAAGTGTAAGACGTTTTTCATCATATCCCGGCGTGCCGATAAGCGCTTTAGCGGCTTCGGCGTAAGCAGTCAGCTTATCGCACAGAGCGATAAGCGTTTTTTTCATACTGTCAAGAAATGCGATCTTTTCGGCGTCGTCTTTATGAGCTTCTTTAGATTTTTCGATTTTCCCGATAAGTCCCGGTATACCGATATTCACGGCTGTGAAATAATCAGGCGCGAAATGATCTACTCCCTGCCAGAAATTGCGCTCAGGATATTTTGCCATATATTGCGAAACAAGTTCCGCATCCTCCTGCGTCGGCGCAACGTAATAAGGCCTTATACTGCCGACGATCAGATCGTTTTTGTAAATATAAGGTTTCGGTTGAGTGAACACGGCGGCGATCCCGTCGGCGCGTATATCCGGCAGGCATTCCGACCGGGACGCTTCATACCCGCGGCATTTGAACAGATGCGGACAGAATACGCCCTGCGGCGCATTTTTCATTTCTTCTTTAAGACCGTTCAGAATACTCATAATGACCTCCTTTATGATTCTTCAATGGACGTGAATCGCCATGACATTATCGTATCTCTTATGATCCCCGATCCGCAGTACGGGCAGACTGTCTGCGCGGTCGAGTCAAAAGCACCGCCGCATTGCGGGCAGATCAGCGTCTTCTGTTCTATATCGTTTTCGCGCAGTTTCAGCGTATACTGTACCGCGTAACGCTCTTCGAAAGGCTTGCCGTCGAGCGAATACCCGACCGACGCCTGATACGTAATAGTCGCGTATTCTTTCGTTTTTTCATATTTGGATATCGCTACCGCGTGTACCTTTTCTCCGGTCACGTTTCCTTTAGCTTTGGCGGTGTCAGCCATCCGTTCAAGACCCGGTTCGGTAACACTGTCCGTAAAGCTCTCTTTACCTTCGTATTTTATCGACAGATATTCGAATATCAGTCTTTTTACGGCGCTCACAGCGTCACTTTCGTGAAAATCGGGAAAGTCCTTCAGTATCTGCGGCAGATATATAGAGGTCGCTCCGAAGACCGTTCTCGGCTCGGGGTTGAATTCCGCTTCTTTCGCGCTCTGTATCGCGTATTTGAGATCGCTCATTTTAAGCCCACCGAAAAGCGAATCAGCGCTCGATCTCACCTTTCGTTTGATTCTGCCGATAATAAACGATATAACGGCAATACCGACGATTATCCATATAATCCACATATTTCTGCCGATGAACGAGATTATCTCTGCCATATACGCGGCTCCTTTTCATTATGTTTTTCTGTATTTTGCGTTTTTGCCTACGCTCATTCTGAAATCTATCTTTGATGGCGCCGGATGTTCCGATTCAGCCGTCTCAAGAAGTTTTTCGCGGTTTTCATCAAAACTTACGCCCGTCTTTTGCGCGATAAGTCTTGCGTGATACTCGAACCAGAGATCAGTAAGGCTCGTCTCGCCTTCTCTGACCGCCGACAGATCATGTTCGAACAGTTTGCCTACATACTCAAGTTCGTTCAGCTTGAGCGCGCACGCGGCGGCGAGTATCATAATTCTGTCTTTATTCTGAAATTCGGTTTTAAGCGATCGAAACAGCTCCCACGATTTTTTATACTTACCGTTTTCGTTGAGAAATTCCATATACTCGACCGCAAACGAGAAATCGCAGCCGGAGGCAGGGTCTGCAAAGATGAGATCGTAATACTTCTCAGCTCTTTCTTTATCGCCGCGCAGCCTGTATAATTCAGCAAGATTGCGTTTGGCCCATACGTTAGGCTCGCACCTGTCGGATAGAAGCCATTCGTCTTCGGCAAGTTTTTCATATACTCCGGCTTCGCTCCAGTATCTCGCTTCATCTGCGACTTTTGTATCGTCCCAGTGTTCAAAAAGCATATTGCCGTAATGCAGATGCGCGTACCAGTTATCTCTCTTCGATAAAAGCCTCATCCATTTATCAGACACCATCCATGAAGCCGGTATCTTATCGGGCTCGGTCCTCTTCAATTCTCCGCTGTTCAATAACGATATCCACACGGACTGTTCTTCCGAAAGTGAGCTTTCGGGAAAACAGGCGGTATCAGGAAGTTTTTTCTCACCGAATTTCTCCCGGCGCATATTCTCAAGAGCGCCCCAACCGCTCGCGCGGTGCACGATATCGCGTTCGGTCACGGCGATATCCGCGCTTTTGCGGTATTGCTCATCGCAGGCAAGCAGAAATTCTTCGCTTACCAGTCCTTCGACCGTAAGGCCGAACGCTGTATCCGCCTCGTCCAGACTGACGCCGTGTATTTTATCCGGCTCTATGAAAGCGCAGCCGAAGCACTGCGTCCACTCAATAACCGAGTTCTTCGGAAACGGTCTGTCGTGCATCTGACTTCTCGCTATACCCGCCTGTATCTCGATATATTCGCCGTTTACGCCGTCTGACAGATACTGCTGCCAGTGTCTGCCGCCGTCATGATTGCCCCAGCAAAACATTTTGTGATATATCAGCGGCGCGTTCGATCTGTCATAGAAAGCGTAACCGTCTTTATTTACTGCCGCTTCCCACGAAGTTGCAGCGCCGTTTTCGGGTTGAAAGAAGTAGTCAAAACTCCTCGTCGCGTTGATCGAATACGACAGATCTCCCGGCATGACCGACAGATAAGGCAGTTTTTCGTAGGTCAGTGTGTTGCCGCATACCGCTATAACGTCCTTCGTCGACGAAAGTACTCTCGTGCATCCGTCTTCCGGTACCGCAACGTTCGTCCACCAGTAAGTCGTTTTATCGGTATCGTCAGGATTTATGAGACGTACGTGAGAAAACAGCTGTCTTGAGGCCCGAGGCAGATGAAAATCTATCTGCCATATACATTCTTTAGCTCGTTCGAATTCGTATATACGCAGAAATTCTTCGCCGTCGCCGCCTTTAAGGATCGCCGCCCATATGTCATCACAGGTGAAATACGTATGACCCGGAGCGCCGAAATTCCATTCGATACCGCCTGACAGCCACGCGTCACGCACTGCAAGATTGCCGGGTTGCACGACCGTATTAGCCATAAGCATTTCGCGCCCGTGCTCTTTATCGTACATAGACCACAGCTTACCGCCGAGAGACGGAGTGAAAACGGCTTTGATATATTCGTTTTCCATAACGACGGTATCGAGGCGCAGTATTTTGCGATCCCTCCCGTATCTGTTCTGCATTCTGTAAGGCAGAGTGCGCGGACAGCTGTTGAGATCCTTCTCAGCCTCTTCGGGAAAACCCTCGCCGGTCCTGAACACCCAGAAGCCGGTGCGGCGTCTGAATCGGGGCAAGGGGTCGGTCCCCTCCGGTAAAGCGCCCGGTATAATGAGTTCGTCTTTTCTGACAGACATTTCGTCACCCTTTATTGATCGTCGTCATCATCGTCGACTGAGTTGAACATACTGAACATGGTTATCTGATTCGTTTCGTCAAGACCGCTCAGTACGCCTTCATTTCTCAATATGTCTATAACGCCGTTCGTTAGCTTAGCGTACTGTTTCAGTTCGAGTATAGACGTGATCTTGTGTTTACTGCAGGCTTCAGCTATGTTTTCAGCCGCCGCCTCGCCCAAGCCGTTGAGGCTTGCGAACGGCACTCTGATCTTGCCGTTTTCAGGCAGAAAAGCTTTGCCGTCCGATTTGCCGAGTTTGACCGGCAGAAACTTTATACCGCGGCACATAGCTTCAAGTATGAGCTGACAAGCGGAATATACTTCGTTTTCCCGCTGAGTCGTTTCTTTTCTCTTTTCATAGTCCGCCATCCATTCACGCACCGCGGCTTTGCCTTTCATTACAAGGGCGGCGTCGAAACCGTCCGGCGCGGCGGTAAAATATGCAGCGTAGAATTCGAGAGGATTATAGACCTTGTGATAACCGAGCCGCAGAGCCGATATAACGTATGCAGCGGCGTGGGCCTTAGGGAACATATATTTGATCTTAAGGCACGATTCGATATACCATTCCGGTACGTTATGCTCGCGCATCGCCTGAAAATGTTCCTCTTTAAGGATTTTCGGCGGTTTATTTCCCTTACGTACTATCTCCATTATATTGAACGCCATCGAGGGTTCGAGACCTTTATACATAAGATATACCATTATGCTGTCGCGCGTTCCTATAACTTCGGATATGGTACAGGTGCCGCTCTTGATTAGATCCTGAGCGTTTCCGAGCCAGACGTTCGTGCCGTGCGAAAGTCCCGATACCTGCAGTAAGTCGGTAAAAGTTTTCGGCTGAGAGTCTTCAAGCATCTGGCGTACGAATTTCGTTCCGAATTCCGGCAGACCGAACGTACCGCTCTTGAGCGGATCGGCAGAACCCGATACGTCGATATCAGACGGAAGTATGCCGAGCGGTTCGCACGAGGTGAACAGCTTCATGACCTGCGGATCCGTAAGAGGCGTATCAAGTATATTCGTATGCGTGTATTTTTCAAGTATCTTGTATTTTGTCGGCACATCGTGACCGAGTATATCGAGTTTAAGTATCGTATCGTGCAGATATTCAAATGCAAAGTGCGTAGTTATGATATCCGACTTCGGATCGTCCGCCGGGTGCTGTACCGGCGTAAAATCGTACACCTCGTATTCTCTCGGCACAACTATGATGCCGCCCGGATGCTGACCTGTCGTACGTTTACTGCCGACGAGCATACTTACAAGATGCTGTATCTCTGCGTTGCGAAGACTTATATTGTTGTCTTCAAGGTACTTCATCACGTACAGTCCGTACGCTGTCTTTGCCGCGAGCGTACCTATCGTACCGGCGCGGAAAACGTTCTCCGCTCCGAAAAGCACCTCGGTATACTTATGCGCGTTAGCCTGAACGTCGCCCGAAAAGTTGAGATCTATGTCAGGCGATTTATCGCCTTTGAAGCCGAGAAACGTTTCAAACGGAATATCGTGACCGTCCCTTACGTATTTTGCTCCGCATTTCGGGCAGTTTTTCTCCGGCAGATCGAAGCCGGAGCCGTAAGAACCGTCGGTTATGAATTCCGAATTTTTGCAATTCGGGCATCTGTAATGAGGCGGCAGCGGGTTGACCTCGGTGATATTCGCCATAGTTGCAACGAATGATGAACCGACCGAGCCTCTCGAACCAACGAGATATCCCTGCGCCTCGCTGTTTTCAACGAGTTTTTTCGCAATGACGTACAGAACGCCGAATTTATGCTCGAATATAGATCCGAGTTCTTTTTCGAGTCTGTTTTTTACTATATCTGGCGGATTGTCGCCGTACAGGCGGTGCATGTTTTTATAGCAGATATCGCGCAGTTCGTCGTCAGCGCCGGGTATACTCGGAGGATAACTGCCTTTCGGTATCGGGCGTATGTTTTCGATCATATCTGCAACGGCGTTCGTATTTCTCACAACGACGTCATATCTTGTCTCGCTGTCGAGATAATAGAATTCGTCAAGCATTTCTTCGGTCGTACGCATATAAACGCCGATATCGTTATCCGAATCTTTGAGTTTCTTGCCGTGATATATTATGCGCTTGCCGATCTCGTCGAATTTCTCTGTGACGTGAGCGTCTGTCGTCGCGCATACGGGTTTGCCGTTCTTCTGCCCGAGTTCTATGATACGTTTATTTATGGTAATAAGCTGTTCAATGCCGGAAACGGTCCCCTCTTTTACAAGGAACTGATTGTTAGAGAGCGGCTGTATTTCGAGATAATCGTAATACTGAGCTATCTCGTTGAGTTCTTCGTCGGATTTGCCGTCCAGTATCGCCTGATATAACTCTCCGGCACAGCAGGCGGAGCCTATAATGAGTCCTTCTCTGTATTCGTTCAGTACCGATTTGGGTATCTGCGGCTTTCTGTAATAATACTTGAGATTTGACAGAGAGACGAGCTTGTAAAGATTTTTAAGACCGGTTTTGTTCTTTGCGAGAATGATAATATGATGTGTTCTCTGCTTGAGAAAATCCGTACCGCCCGCCATGGCGGTATTCATTTCAGAGATCGTCCCGATCCCTTCTTCGCGCAGTCTTTCTATCATACGGAAGAATATGAGCGCGAGCATTTCCGCATCGTCTGAAGCCCGGTGATGGTTGAAATCGCCTAAACCGTAATAATTGGCGATCACGTCGAGCTTATGCTTTTTCAGCTCCGGGTTGACGTAACGCGAAAGCGCGACCGTGTCTATATATACCGGTTCGAATTTTATATCATGGCGTTTTGCCGCCGCGGAAATGAAGTTGATATCGAACGACGCGTTATGCGCTATCAGCACGTCGTCGCCGGCAAACTCGAGAAACGCTTTTACCGCTTCTTCTTCAGACGGAGCTCCGACGAGCATCTCGTCGCTAATACCTGTCAGTTCCGTTATATTTTCCGGCACGTGACATTCGGGATCCACATACGTATTGAATACGTCTGTCACCTCGCCGTCCTTAACTTTTACGGCGCCGATCTCTATCAGTCTGCACGACAAAGCGGAAAGACCTGTCGTCTCGGTATCGAACACTACGAATTCATCCGAAAAAGTGCCCTCTCCCGCGCCGTAAGCCGCACGCTGGGTATCGTCTGTAAAATACCCCTCCATACCGTAGATGACTTTTATATCGATATCTTTGTCTTTTTTGAGTTTTTCCGCGGCGATCATAGCTTCGGGAAAACCCTGAACGTTGCCGTGATCTGTTATCGCAACAGCTCTGTGACCCCACGCCGCGGAGATCTCAACCGCCTGATCCGGCGGTATGGTGGCGTCAAGCGCTGACATCTGGGTATGCAAATGAAGCTCTACGCGCTTCTCTTCCGCCTTATCGGATCTTAACAGCTTTTTGACCGACATAACGCCGTCCGGAGACATAACGTAATCGCGATCGAACGTATCTATTTTTATTCTGCCTTTAACGGCTACGGCTTTGCCGTCCTTCATACCTGCCAGATCGGACGCCTTGTCCGCAGGCAGAACGGCTTTGACCTTCATGGTCGAGTCGCCGTCGGTCACGTAGAATGAAACCGACGTTTTGTCCTTGCCTCTGATCTCTCTCGAATCACATCCGAAGACGGTACCGATTATACATACGTGAGACATCTGGCCGCCGATCGATCTTATCGGCACAGGTTCAATGCTGAATTCGCTGCCGTATATAAGTCCCGCGCCGACGGTATTGAACCTGAATCTGCCGATCATGACGTTTTCGGGATCCCGGTTGTCGTCGAACGGCGCTTCTTCGCAAAGCGAAACGAGCTTTTGCTTTATCTCTTTCTGTATCGCTTCTTTTTCGTTTGCGTTCTCTTCGTTTTTCCAGCGCTCATAGCTGTGAAGCTGCTGTATCGCTTTCTGAACCGTGTCGCGTTCTAATTCAGCCTGCTCGGCCTCGAACCGTTCGTAACCGGTACGGCCGTCGTCTACCAGGTGCAGATTGACTTTCTTTCTTATATCAAATTCTTCTTCTATTATCTTACTTATCGCAAACGCTGCGTCGGAGCATTCTATAAGCGCCATGCCGCTGCTCGTCTGGTGTACGTATATATCGATCTCGTCGCCTATATCGGCTTCGTAGTTGATTATAAGTCCTCTCGTGAGCGCTTTTCTTGTACTTGCTTCTATAAATACTTCGCTAAGATATTTTGCACCGAAGAATTCCGACGGATATTTCGGAGCTATTCTTACGGACTTCATATCGTAAAACGCTCTTATGTTTTCTTCGGTTTTATAAAGCTGCTGTTTGCCGTATAGCCGAGAAAACTTCGCCGTGACGACGAAGTTCGTTTTATCCTGATCTATCTTGGTGCTGACGACGATACCGTCGGAGAGCAGTTTTTCTTCATCTCTGTCCTTCGGCTCGTATTTCTGGAAAATCTCTTTAAGTGTCTTGTTTGCCATTACAGTTTATTTATTTCTTCCCTTAGAACTTGCAGTATTTTATCGTACGGTATTTTCTTTTCGGGTCTTCCGCGTTTGAAAAGCAGAGCTTCGCCTTTGCCGCCGGCGATACCTAAGTCACATTCAGCCGCTTCGCCCGGTCCGTTTACGGCGCATCCCATAAGCGCGACCTTGACGGGGCGCGAGGGTCGAAGCTCCGGTATGATCGAATCGAATTCGTCGCAGAGTTTTATCAGATCGATCTGCGTTCTGCCGCACGTAGGGCATGAAACGACCGATATGAGCGGAGATGACAGACCGAGCGATTCGAGCAGAGCCTTTGCCGCTCTGACCTCTTCGACCGGATCGTCCGTAAGCGAGACCCTTACCGTATCGCCTATACCGTCGCATAAAAGCGAACCTATTCCGACCGCGCTTTTATATAAGCCCGTTCTCTTTGTTCCCGCCTCGGTAACTCCGAGATGTATCGGATAACCGCATTTTTCCGCGATGATCCGGTTAGCTTTTATCATCGTGATAACGTCGGACGATTTGACCGACAAAACTATATCGTCAAAATCGAAACGCTCAAGAAGCGACGCGTGATACAGCGCGCTTTCCGCCAAAGCTTCGGGCGTCGGCGATCCGTATTTTGCAAGTATGTGCTTTTCGAGCGAACCGCCGTTGACGCCTATGCGTATCGGTATTCTTTTAAGTCTTGCCGCGTCGGCTACCGCTTTTATCCTGTCTTCGTCGCCGATATTGCCGGGGTTTATTCTGATCTTGTCTATACCGGCGTCAATGCAGGCAAGCGCCGTCTTGTAATCAAAATGTATGTCCGCTACGAACGGCATATACGGGAATTCGCTTTTGAATTCGTATATCGCGCGCGCGTCTTCGGGTTTTACGACGGCGAATCTGATTATATCGCAGCCGGCTTCGGCAAGTCTTTTGATTTGAGCTTTTGACGCTTCTGTATCGGCTGTGTCTGTGTTGAGCATCGACTGTACCGTTATGCGCGAGCCGCCGCCTATACTCACGCCGTTTGCTCTTATTTCTTTTGAAATCCTTCTCATGAAAACAGTGAAATAATATCTTTAAACGTTACGACGACCATAAGTATAAGCAGAACTATTATGCCCGCCAGATGAACGTAACCTTCGTATTTGGGATTTATCGGCTTGCCTCTGATCATCTCGATCAGCACGAACACTATACGCGAGCCGTCGAGCGCGGGCAGGGGCAGAAGATTGAATACGCCGAGATTCATCGTGATGAATATGCTCATATACACGAGATTCGCCACGCCGAGTTTGGCGCTTTCTGCGACGGCTTTCGTCACACCTACGGGTCCAGATACGGCGCTCAGTCCGTACCTGCCGGTTATAAGATCGAACAGCGACTGCCAGATCATTTTGATAGTAGAAAACGACGCGTGGACCGAATATGAGACGACGTTGCCGAACGTCTTCTCCATAGCCGATACTTTGAAGAACATATCCCCGAATACAGCGCCCTGTTCCTCGATAACGGGAAATACGACGTTATGCAGAGTCACCGTCTCGCCGTTGCGGACTACGGTTATATCGGTCGGTTCGTAACACTGGTGCATTATTTCGTACGCGAGCTCCTGGTAATATTTTACCTTTGTATCGCCTATCCGTACGATCCTGTCGCCGAGCAGTATCTCTTCCGACTGCGTCTGCGTATAACTCTCGTCAAATTCAGCGACGGTAGTTCCGCCGACTAAAAAATTCGGAGTCGCAACGAGAATGAACATGGCTATCACTCCCGTCAGAATATTCATCAGCGCGCCGGACGACAGTATTATCAGTCTTTTCCAAGGTTTGGCGGAATTGAGCGCGGCGGGATCGTCGTTTTCTTCATCCTCGCCGAGCATTTTGACGTAACCGCCGATCGGAAAAAGACGCAGAGAATATTTGATTTCCGTTTTTTTGCTCGTATACGATACGAGCGCAGGTCCCATACCGATCGAAAATTCAAGCACTTTTACGCCGAGCAGCCGCGCGGCGGTATAGTGACCGAGTTCATGTATGAGAATAAGCAGACCGAATATGAAGATCGCCACTATAACGTAAAGTATGTTCGTAACGATCTCCGGCATCAGTATGCCGCTAAATAAACTTATCGACATTTAATTACGGTTTCTCCTTAAGTGAATACGCTTTTGCTCTGACGTAAGCGTCTGTTTCAAGTATATCGGGCAGAGACGGCTCCTTGACGTCGCCGACGTCCGTTATGGCTTTGCTCACCAGTTCGTATATGCCGTTGAAACTGAGTCTGCCCTGCAGAAACAGCTCGGCAGCGACTTCGTTCGCGGCGTTATACGCGCAGGGTAATACCCCGCCTTTTTCCGCGCACGATTCAGCGAGCGCGAGCATCGGGAACGCTTCTCTATCGGGTTCAGCAAACGTAAGCTTCGATATCTTACACAGATCGAGTTCCTCAGCGACCGCGTCGCATCTGTTCGGATAAGTCAGAGCGTACTGAGCCGGATATCTCATATCCGGAACGGAAAGTTGAGCGATAACGCAGTTGTCTTTGAATTCGACCATCGAATGGACGATGCTTTCGCGGTGTACGAGCACTTTTACCTTACCGTACCCGACGCCGAATAGGTGCATCGCCTCGATTATCTCAAGGCCTTTGTTTGCGAGCGTCGCGCTGTCTACGGTGATCTTTCTGCCCATCTTCCACGTCGGATGGTTCAAAGCGTCCGAGAGGGTGACTTTTTCAAGCTCTTTTTTCGTCATACCGAAAAACGGACCGCCGGAAGCTGTAAGAAGTATTCTTTTGACTTCTCTTTTACTGCCGTTTTGCAGGCATTGAAAGATCGCGCAGTGTTCGCTGTCTACCGGCAATATCTTCGAGTTATGCTCTTTTTTGATCCTGTTGACTGTCTGACCGGCGCATACCATGCTTTCTTTGTTGGCAAGCGCAAGCGTCTTGCCTGACCGGAGAGCCGCAAGCGTCGGCATCAGCCCGTTTTTGCCGGATACCGCGTTATATACGACGTCGCACTCGACCTGTTCGGTCAGTTTGCACATCGAATCATAACCGGAGTATACTTTGGTATCCGTATCCGCCACGGCGGCTTTCAGAAGCGACGCGGCGTTTTCGTCAACTGCGGCGCAGTAAATCGGTTTGAAACGCCGTATCTGCGTTTCAAGCGTTTTTATATCTTTGTTCGCCGCAACGAAGACGACGTCTGCGCCGAATCTGCCGCATACGTCCGCCGCCTGTGTGCCTACGGAACCGGTGGAACCGAGTATCGCAACTTTCTTTTTTATCATATTATGAATACCTTGAACGCGTCTATGACAGTACACAGCATGAAAAGAAACAGAGATACGGGGATAACGCTGTCAAATCTGTCAAGTATGCCGCCGTGACCCGGCAGGATGTTGCTGAAATCCTTGATCCCAAACCTGCGTTTTACGAGGGAAAGGACAAGATCGCCGAGCTGCGATATGACCGACGTTATGACTGCGAGTATTATAAGCGCACCGAATCTGATCTCTACGTTTTTGAAAAAGATTATAAGTACGAGCGCGTACAGGCAGAAGAAGAATATATTACCGAATACGCCGCCTATCGCGCCTTCTACGGATTTGTTCGGCGATACGACAGGAGCGAGCTTGTGTTTGCCGAACATCCTGCCGATAAACCACGCGAAAACGTCCGTACCCCACGCTGCAAGAAAGATGAGCGGTACGAGATAAGCGTTCATTTCCGATATCATCACCGCCGACTGAAGACCGGCAAGAATATAGATAAGCATAAACGCTGAAAAACCGTTTTTCTCTATATCGTATTTGTCGGGCTTGAATATACAGAGCGACATCAGATAGAAAGCCAGAAGCATATCCGCGAACACGATTATGAGAAGCAGAACGTGCCCGTCGGAAAGTCCGTCGGCTTTTATGAAATTGTATCTGCACAACGGCACTGTCAAAGTCGCCGCGACTGAAGGTATCAATACGGCAGGACTTGCCGTACCGACGCATTTCATAATTTCAAAAACGGCGATGACCGAGACGGCGGTCATATATACGGTCATTATCGGCGTATCGGGTATCAGCGTCGGAAGCGTGAACAGTATTATGAATATCGCCGTTACTGATCTTTTTACGGTATTGCTTTTCAATTCGTCAGATGAGCGCGGCGGTCATACGCCGCCGTAACGCCTGTTTCTCCTCTTGAATTCTTCTAATGCGAGATCTACGTCTGAAGGCGTCATATCCGGCCACAGAGTATCTGTGATATACAGTTCCGAATAAGCCGCCTGCCAGAGCATAAAGTTTGAAATACGGTATTCTCCGCCTGTCCTTACAATAAGATCGGGGTCGGGCGCCGGATACGTATAGATACAGGACGAAATATCGTCTTCGTTTATCTTCGTTTTGCCTTCGGCTATAAGTCTGTTCACCGCGCCGCATATTTCAGCTCTGCCGCCGTAATTGAGCGCAATGAAAAGTTTCTTGTCAAGACCATCCGTCTTCTCTTCGAGCAGGTCGATCTTTTTTATCACGTCTTTGCTTATTCCCGACCGTTCGCCGATGAATTTGACGCTGACGCCGCGCATAACGAGCTCCGGCAGATAATTGTCTATATATCTGCACAAAAGGTCGAATATCGCGTCGACTTCTCTTTTCGGCCGTTTCCAGTTCTCGGTCGAGAAGGCGTAGACGGTGACGTATTTGATGCCGATATCGCCGCAGTAATTGACGATCCGGCGAAACGTTTCGGCTCCGGCTTTGTGACCGTGTTCACGCGGCAGACCGCGTTTCTGCGCCCACCTGCCGTTGCCGTCCATTATAAACGCTATATGCGAAAGAGGCGCCGGGCAGTCCATCAGACTTCCATTATCTCCTTAGTGCGCTTTGCGACGGCGGCGTCGATCTCTTTGATATATTTATCGGTAAGATCCTGCATCGCTTTGTCTGACTGTTTCTGTTCGTCTTCGGTCATTTCCGAATTTTTTTTCATCGCTTTGCTCTTTTCGTTAGCGTCGCGCCTGATGTTTCTTATGGCGACTTTCGAATCCTCGCCCATTTTTGCGATCTGCTTTGTAAGCTGGCGTCTGACTTCTTCGGTGACCTGCGGGAAAACGAGACGGAGGACTTTACCGTCGTTTGCCGGGTTGATGCCTACGTCGGAGGTCTGGATCGCTTTTTCGAGTTTTTTGAGCATGGACGGATCCCACGGGGATACGACGAGCGTTCTCGCGTCGGTGACGTTGAGGGCTGCTACCTGAGATATCTTCGTAGGCACGCCGTAATAATCGACCGTTATTTTGTCAAGAACGGCAGGATTGGCTCTGCCGGCGCGGATAGTGGAAAGCTCATACTGGAGCTGAGCGAGCGTTTTGCCCATTTTTTCTTCATAAGGTTTAGTGTCGAGTTTCATTTTTTATTCTCCTTTTCATTCTTATTCAACTGTTATCGTGGTCCCTACGCGCTCGCCTCTCGCCGCGCGAAGAATGTTTTCTGCGGTGAGCGCGAACAGTTCCATCGGCATTTTTGCGCCGTCGGCTATCGTCGACGCGCTTATATCGATCACCTTGAGACCTTTTTCGATCATGGTCTTGCAGGGTATCGTATCATATTTTACGGCGTTCGGATTCTTTTTCGGGTCGGCGGAATATACGGCGTCGATATTTTTAGCGAGAAATACCGCGTCCGCGTTTATTTCGCAGGCACGCAGCACCGCCGCCGTGTCGGTCGAAAAGTACGGGTTGCCGGTACCTCCGCCGAATATTACGGTATAGCCCTCTTCAAAGTAAGATTCGGCGCGGCGTTTCGTGAACAGTTCGGCGACTTTGTTCATCTCCACGGCGGTCATTGCGACCGACTTGACTCCGCTGAGATTGAATATGTTCTCAACCGCCAGCGCGTTCATCACCGTGACGAGCATACCCATATCGTCCGCTCTTGCGCGCGAGAATTCCTTCGCCTGCGCGCCGCGGAAGACGTTGCCGCCGCCTGTGACTATGCCGACCTGTACGCCGCCTTCCGTAAGCGTTTTTACGGTCGCGGCGATCTCTTTGAGAAATTCCGTATCGTAAGGACCGACGATCTCGGTCTCTCCCGTTACTTCGTTTTTCTTTTTCTTTGACATAGCTTCGCCCGAGAGCTTTAAAAGTATCCGCTTATATTTGTATTCCATAAAGATCCGACCTTTCGAAAATATTTTACTTCAATATATATTGTACTATATATTTTTTAATTTGTAAAGAGAAAAATATAAAAAAACAGCCCGTTTACCGAAAATTTCGGTAAACGGAGCCGTTATTTTGTTACGCTCAGTCCTTTTTGACGAGTTTTTCTATCTCAGCCGCAAAGTCGTCTTCGCGTTTCTGCAGACCTTCGCCCTTGTTGTAAACCACGAACGCCGCGACTTTCATCGCTTTGCCCTGTTCTTTGGCGACGGATTCAACGTACTTGCCTACGGTGTAATCGGAATCCTTGACGTATTCCTGCCAAAGCAGACAGTTGGTGTCATAGAATTTCTCTATTCTGCCGGTTATCATCTTTTCGATGACCTGTGCGGGTTTGGAGGCGAGCTTCGGATCGTTTTTGATCTGCGCCGCAAGTATCTCTTTTTCGGATTCGATAACGGAAGCGGGAACGTCGCCTTTATCAAGATACGTCGGGTTCATGGCCGCGATCTGAAGAGCCACGTTCTTGCCGCATTCTGCGTAATCAGCGCCTTCTTCGCATTCCATCTTTACGATAACGCCTGTAACGCCGCCGCCGTGGATATATGTGACCACGTTGCCTTCTACGATAACGAAACGGCGGATGCTCATGTTTTCGCCTATAGTGAATATCTTGTCTTTCAGGCTTGCTTCAACGGTAAATTCGGAACCGTAAAGCGGGAGCTTGAGCAGATCTTCAACGTTAGCGGGTTTATATTCGAGTATGGTCTTTTCAACCTGTTTGACAAAATCGCGGAAAGAAGCGTTCTTCGCAACGAAGTCGGTTTCGGCGTTGACTTCGATCATAACGGCGGTCTTGCCATCTTCGGATACGAGTATGTCAACGACGCCTTCAGCGGCTATTCTCGCCGCCTTTTTGCCGGCTACCGCAAGACCTTTTTCACGGAGGATCTTGATAGCTTCTTCAAAATCGCCGTCAGCCTCAACAAGAGCCTTTTTGCAGTCCATCATGCCGCAGTTTGTTTTTGCGCGGAGTTCCGCAACGTCTTTAGCAGTGAAATTTGCCATGTTTTTATCCTGCCTTTCTTATTCTGCCGAATCGTCGGAAGCGGGAGCTTCTTCAGCTGTTTCGGCCGGTTTTTCTTCTTCGGGAGCGTTCTGCTCGCCCTGTCTGCCTTCGATAACGGCGTCTGCGAGAACGGAGCTGATCAGTTTGATCGCTCTGATGGCGTCGTCGTTGCCGGGGATGACGTAATCGGCGTCATCGGGGTCGCAGTTGGTATCGATGATGGCGATCACCGGGATACCGAGTTTCTTCGCTTCGAGAACGGCGTTTCTTTCTTTCTTCGGGTCGACTATGAATATAGCGGACGGAAGTTTGTCCATCGTTTTGATGCCGCCGTAGTTCTTCTGGAGCTCTTCGATCTCTTTGCCGAGCTTCGCGGCTTCTTTCTTCGGAAGATTGCTTATCGTTCCGTCAGCCTGCATCTGTTCGAGCTTTTCAAGTCTTTCGATGCTCTTCTTGATGGTTCTGAAGTTGGTAAGCATACCGCCGGGCCAACGAACGTTGACGTGGTACATGCCGCATCTTACCGCTTCTTCTTTGATGGCGTCGGCCGCCTGCTTTTTCGTACCGACGAAAAGAAGTGTACCACCCTCTTCGGAAAGCTGTCTGACGAACATATAAGCTTCCTCAAATTTCTTGACGGTCTTGGAGAGGTCGATTATATAAATACCGTTTCTCTCCGTGAAGATGTATTCCTTCATTTTAGGGTTCCATCTTCTGGTCTGGTGTCCGAAATGGACGCCTGCTTCAAGCAGCTGCTTGATAGTTACTACTGCCATTTTATTTTCCTCCTCAGGTTTTTCCTCCACGGGTGATCCGCTTACCGTATATACGGACCTGTGCGGACGGTTTGAGCCGTGTGCGGATTTATTTTTATCCGTGCAGTTTTCGGATAAATTCAATGTAATATAACACAAAAAAGCTATTTGTGCAATAGCTTTTTGAGTGATTTTAATTATAATTTACATTTAATTTACAAATTTAAAGAACTTTTTCTTCGGTTTCGGCATCCTCCGGTACTCTCCCTCGCACCGCACGAGTATGATATCTCTTCCGAGCCGCTCTATGCACTCCCACGGTATGACTATATCGTCGCCTTTTGATATGCCGAGAAAATTGCATTCGCCGGGCACGATGAGCGCCGTCAGTCTGCCCGTACAGAGATCGAGCTCGGCGTTGCAGACGTAACCGAGGCGTCTGCCGTCGCAGACGTTTATCACTTCTCTTTCTTTCAGAGAATCGAGCGTATCGAATTCAGGCATACAGCACCTCCCGGCAAACCGTTATTATATCATATGCGCCGGAAGAAAGATATATGATCAGCCGAGAATGAATTTATGGAATATTTTTTTGCCTTTTTTGATAACTACGGCTTTTTCGAGATCTTCTTTGGTCACCGCCGCGTATACGTCCGTGACCTTCGCTTCACCGCACATTATGCCGCCCTGCTGTATAAGCCGTCTCGCTTCGCCCTTGGAAGGAGCGAGACCGGACAGAACGAGCATATCAATGACGGATATCTTACCGTCAATCAGATCGCTTTCGGCTATTTCGGTCGACGGCATGTCTTCGGAAGCACCGCCCGTAAACACGGATCTCGCCGCGGCGAGCGCCTTATCGGCCTCTTCTTTGCCGTGTACCATTTCCGTCAGGCTGTGCGCGAGTATCTCTTTGACTTTGTTGAGCTCGCTGCCCTCGCATTTTTCATATTCGGCGATCTTTTCGATCGGTATGAAAGTGAGCATCTTCATGCACTTTATGACGTCGGCGTCGTCGACGTTTCGCCAGTACTGGAAGAAGTCGTAAGGCGAGGTCTTTTCGGGGTCGAGCCAGACGGCGTTGCCCGCGGTCTTACCCATCTTTTTGCCCTGGGAATCCGTAAGAAGCGTTATCGTCATCGCGTGCGCGTCTTTTCCGAGCTTTTTGCGTATCAGCTCCGTACCGCCGAGCATATTGCTCCACTGATCGTCGCCGCCGAACTGCATATTGCAGCCGTAATTCTTGAAAAGATAGTAGAAGTCGTAAGACTGCATGATCATATAGTTGAATTCAAAGAAGGAAAGTCCGCGTTCCATTCTCTGCTTGTAGCATTCGGCGCGAAGCATATTGTTTACTGAAAAGCAGGCTCCGACCTCGCGCAAAAGCTCCACGTAATTGAGTGAAAGCAGCCAGTCGGCGTTATTGACCATGATCGCTTTGCCTTCGCCAAATTCGATAAACTTCTCCATCTGTTTTTTGAAGCATTCGGCGTTGTGGTCGATATCTTCTCTCATAAGCATTTTTCTCATATCGGTCCTGCCGGTGGGGTCGCCTATCATCGTAGTGCCGCCGCCTATAAGCGCTATCGGTTTGTTGCCGGCGAGCTGTAGTCTTTTCATAAGCGTAAGCGCCATGAAATGACCCGCGGTAAGGCTGTCGGCGGTGCAGTCAAAGCCGATGTAAAACGTGGCTTTGCCTTCGTTTATCATATTTTTGATCTCTTCTTCGTTCGTTACCTGCGCTATAAGTCCGCGCGCGACGAGTTCATCGTACAACTTCATTTTCTTTATCCTTTCAGGTTTCTGTTTTGTTCTTTTTAAGCATTTCTTCGGCGGTCTCGACGACTTTTTTCGTTATCTGCACGCCGCCTATTATTCTTGAAAGCTCCTCAACGCGCTCCCGGTCGTTAAGCGTTTTCGTAAAAGTCTGCGTTCTGTCTCCGACGTCTTTTTTATATACGAGCACGTGATTGTCTGCCTGTGCGGCGACCTGCGCCGAATGGGTTATTGCGATCACCTGGCACCCTTTCGCCGTATAACGGAGCCTTTGTCCGATGCGTTCAGACGTCGCGCCGGATATCCCGGTATCGACCTCGTCGTATATGACCGTATCTATATCGTCCTTACCGGCGAAAACGCTTTTGAGCGCAAGCATGATCCTCGACAGTTCTCCTCCGGATGCCGTCTTGTCAAGCGGTTTAAGTTCGTCGCCGGTATTCGCTGCGAGCAGAAATATCACGTCGTCGGCGCCTTTTGCGTTGAGCTGGACCCTTCTTACCACGCTCGTTTCGAACCGGACCTTTTTCAGGTCGAGATAATACAACTCGTCCCTTACGGCTTTCGTAAGCAGCGCGGCGCCCTTTTCTCTCTTTTCCGACAGCTTTGCGGCAAGAGCTACCGCGGTCGCTTTTTCTTTTTTGATCTCTGCTTTGATTTCGTTGATCTCGTCGTCAACGGCGCGGAGCTTTTCGAGCTCACGCTTCATTTCCGCCGAATAAGCTTTGATCTCGTTTATGTCGGAACCGTATTTGCGTTTCAGCTGTCTTATCAGTCCGAGCCGTTCTTCGATCGCATCGAGCGCGGCGGCGGGATCGTCGCCGTATCCGTCGATCAGTTGTCTCACGGAATGGGCTATATCATCGATTTCGTATCGGAAACCGGAAAGCTTTTTTATATATTCCTCTATCTTGTCGCTGTGCTCCGTCTGATTAAGAGCCTCGAGAGCGTTCACGGCCAGTGCGATCTTATCAGACGCCGAAGCGGATTTTTCGCTTCTGTAAAGGCTTTTATATACCGTTTTTACGTATTTTGCCGTTTGTTCTATATTTTTTATCCGCTCACGCGAAGCGATAAGCTCGTCTTCTTCGCCGTCTTTCAGCTTTGCCGAATCTATCTCTTTGATCTGCCTTTGAAGTTCTTCTATCCTTCTTGCCTTTTCTTTTTCGTCCATCATAAGTGAACGCTGCTTCGATATCAGCCCGTTGAGCGTCTCAAAGCTCTTTGAATATTCGCCAAGCAGCGGCTTGTTTTCGCAGTAAGCGTCGAGATACGCTATATGAGTTTCCGTATCGAGAAGGTCCTGCGCGGAGTTCTGCCCGTGAATCGAGATCAGATTTTTCGTCACCGTTTTGAGTACGTACATCGGTACGGTCTTACCGTTGCATTTTATCAGATTTCTGCCGTTATCCGAGATCTCTCTGCAGATCAGCAGTTCGCCGTCGCAAGGTATGCCGGCTTCTGTTATATTTTTGATTTTATCCTCGCCGAGGCTGCAGAACAGCGCTTCAACGGACGCTGAAGTCTCGCCGGCGCGTATCAGATCTCTGTTTGCTTTTTCGCCGAGAAGTAAATTCACGCTGTCGATAATGATCGATTTGCCGGCACCGGTCTCGCCCGAGAGTACGGTAAAACCACGGTCGAATTCGATGTCGACCGTTTTTATCGTTGCCACGTTCTCAATATGAAGCGATACGAGCATAACAGACTTCCTCAGTTAGGTTTTGAATTAAGTATCTCCGTAAGTTTGTTTTTGACGTCTACTGCGTCTTTTTCAGTCTTGCAGGCAATGAATATGTTGTCGTCGCCCGCTATCGATCCGAGCACGCTTTCCCAGCCGAGATAGTCGACTGCGGCCGCGGCCGCAGGCGCCATTCCCGAAAATGTCTTGACTATGACAAGGTTCATCGCCGACGTACAGCTGATCACCGCCTCATACAGGACCGTCGCGTATTTGTTCTCCGTATATTCCGACGCTGTCGACGGGCTTTTATATTTATAAATTCCCTTTTTATCTGTAGCCTTGGTCAGCTTCAGTTCTCTTATGTCGCGCGATACCGTCGCCTGTGTAACTTCAAAACCCGAAGCGCGGAGCAGGTTCATAAGTTCTTCCTGCGTTTCGACGTCCTTTGAATCAATGAGCTCAAGTATCCTCATATGACGCATTTTCTTTACTTTGTTGCTTGTGTTCATGATCTACGTTCCGATCCTTTTGAGTATTTTTGAAGCGAAATTCATATCGTCGAAGACGACCGTTTGAGCGGTCAGCGACGATCTTTTTATTGCCGCCGTACAGCCGCGCCCGATTTTTATATCTTCGGCTCCGTCAAGAGTCATATATACCGTCTTATCGGGAGTCGATACGTTTCTTACTTCTATCTCGCACCCGTCGTCGAAAACGAAACTGCGCGAAGACGTAGTATGAGGGCAAACCGGAGTCACGATCAGGCACGGAGCCGTTGTATCGACCGCGGGTCCGCCGGCAGACATATTGAAGCCGCTCGAACCGGTAGGGGTGCATACGATAAGCGCGGTACTTGCGTAACGCATCGTCTTTTCACCGTTGACCGTTATCTCCGTGTTTACCATTCGCGAAGCCCGCGCTTCCGCAAACACCGCGTCGTTCAGCGCCAAACGCTCCCTGCCGTCGTAAGTAACGGAAAGTACCGTTCTTTTTACTATTCTGTATTTACCCTCCGAGAGATCCGAGAGCTTGTACAGTTCGTTCTTTTCGAGCGCCGAGAGATATCCGACTCTGCCGAGGTTTACGCCGACGACCGGTATACCGAACGCGGCGGCTTTTTTTGCACGGTCGATCAGCGTCCCGTCGCCGCCGAAAACTATGAGAAAATCCGTATCGGTATAAAGATCGTCTTCGCCGTCTGCGCGGACGGCGCCGTCGAACTCACCGTATGAATACGGTATTTTAACCGTATTGCCGTTTGATAACAGTATCTTCACCGCTTCTCTTATCAGATCGGCCGCTTCGGGTTTATACGTATTAGCCGTTATTGCAAAACTGGACATTGTCAGTTCCTCATTCCTTGATATAATAAGAAAGAAATTCAGTATTGCCGTCGCCGCCTTTGACCGGCGAAACGGTAAGACCTTTATTAGTTAAACCCTGACCGGCGCAGAATGAAACGATTTTTTCGCATACAGGCCGGTGATATTCCGGCTTGGCAATGCCGTTTTTGCCTATCCCCGCTTTGCCGGCCTCGAACTGAGGTTTGATAAGCGAGACGAAAACGCCGCCGGGTCTTAGTATCTTCACTATATTCGGTATAATAAGCGTCTGCGATATGAACGAGACGTCTATCACGACGATATCGCAATACTCGTTTATAAGCTCGTATCCGAGTTCTCTTGCGTTGAAGCCTTCTATATTTATGACGCGCGGATCTGACAGAAGAGACGGATCGAGCTGACCTCGCCCTCCGTCTATCGCGTAGACCTTCGCCGCTCCGCGCTGCAAAAGACAGTCCGTAAAGCCGCCGGTCGACGCGCCTATATCGGCGCAGACGAACCCTGAAACATTGATTTTAAATTTATCGAGCGCCGCTTCGAGCTTATAACCGCCTCGGCTGACGTATCTGGGCAGCTCTCCCGTTATCTCTATAACGTCGCTGTCGGTCATCTGATCGGACGGTTTTGAAACGGTTTTGCCGTTGAGTAAGACCGAACCGTTTTTTATAAGCTGCTGCGCCGCGCTCCTGCTTTTTGCGTAACCTTTGTTAAAAAGAAAAACGTCCGCTCTCATATCTTCTACTTTCTTTTGAAAAACGACAGGAATCTCGATACCGCAAGGACGATATTATAACTCTTTTTGATGCCGACAGATTTGCCGAGCGCCTTGCCGCCGACGGTTATACCCGTAATAAGAGACGTTATTATCAGGTTTGCAATGAATTCTCTTTCCGGATCGGAAAACAAACTTATTATGATCGCTGCGCCGGTCGATCCGGATACGACGCCCGCGATGTCGCCGACTATATCGGCGCAGATGTTGTTGACCTTTTCGGCGTTTCTGATCAGCGATACGGCTACCGTACCGGCTTTGAGCTTACGCGCCGACATGGACAAAAAAGGTTTGATATCAGCCGTTGTGACGGCGATACCGATTATATCAAATACTACGTTTATAAGTATAAAGATCAGAAGCACTATGAACGCCGCGGCAAGATTCAATCTTTCAAGCACTGAATTCGATATCAGCGCAAGCAGTACCGAGCCGGCAATACTGATGAGCACGGCTTTGAAAAACCAGCTCCAGTCGACGGATCTTTTTTGTTTCGATCTCTTTTTATCGCGTTTTTTTCGCGGTTTTTCGTCTGAATTATCCAAAAACAGACTCCTTTCAAATAAATAAGACGGTAACAGACTGCGTAAACCTTGCGGTATGAGGTCGAGTACTATTTCAGCATCTTCCGCCTCTCGTTACCGATCGGCGGTTTCCCATTATGGAAGAAGCCCGCCCGTCGCCGGCGCGGGGACTCGATTGCCTTTCCGTAGGATAGCCGCACTGCAATCCGCAGTCTGCCTTATTTTCATAAACAGCCTAGGGGATTTCCCCGATCAAGAGGTAGACCGATTTAGCCTCTTTTGCAGCGACGGTTTCAGCGAGCAATAGCATTGCCGCCCGGCCAAGGCAAGCAGCGCTTGGATCCCGCATTCGCCGGCACCACTCAAGGCAGGCTACACTATCCACAGCAACAGATTCGTACCGCGCGATAGGTTTAATCCCCTGCCCGTAATATATTTCCGAATGCCGTCAATACCACAGACAGGGGCCTCCACGGTAAGAGGGTCGCCACCGTATGCCGTTACGGCGCGCCCTCAGACCTATCTCCCAGCACCCACCCCAAACTGGGCGTAAGAAGCAAGCACAAGGAGCTTCATCGATATGCCCTTTGACGGATTTTTAGGCCCGTTTTCAAACGATTTCTCTCAAACTAGGATACTGCACCGTCGAATTTTTATTATACCATAAATTTTCGGAATTTCAATAGTTTTTGCAAAAAATATGCAGAATTATTAAATAAAAATTCAGTATTATACGTTTCTTTCGAGCAAATAATCGGCTAAATCCATAAGATCTCTGCTCTTTTCACCGTATTTTGATATCGCGTTTTTCGCCGTTTCTGTAAGTTTTGCCGCAAGAGACTGAGCCTGACCGAGCGTCATGAAAGACAGTACGGTAGTTTTGCCGTTTTCGGCGTCGCTGCCGACAGGTTTACCGAACACCGCTTCATCGGCGATCACGTCAAGAATATCGTCACGTATCTGAAAAGCTCTGCCGACGCACGAGGCGTAGATATCCGCGTTTTTATAGGTGTCGTCGTCCTCGCATCCCGCGGCAATAAGACCGAGCTTTGCGGCGCAGCGGATCAGCGCGCCGGTCTTCAGAGCGTTCATTTTTTCGTACTCTCTTTTATCGAGAGTTTTTGATTCGCCGATAAGATCCATCACCTGACCGCCGACCATGCCGAACATACCGGCACAACTCGACAGCGCTTTGACCGCTTTGACCTTGAGTTCCGGCGCGGCGTCCGAGTCTGCGATGATCTCAAATGCGTAAGTGTTCAGCGCGTCGCCTGCAAGAGTAGCGTTCGCCTCGCCGTAGACCTTATGGTTCGTCGGTTTGCCGCGTCTCAGATCGTCGTCGTCCATACACGGCAGATCGTCGTGTATAAGAGAATAAGTATGTATACATTCGAGCGCCGAGGCGAAATACAGAGCGGTCTTGGAAAACGGATCTGCACCGGCAAGTTCCGAGAATTTCAGAACGAGAAACGGCCTGATCCTTTTACCGCCGTTTTTGACGCTGTAATTCACCGCCTCAAATATCACCGGATAATCGGCGTCCGTCATATCTAAAACGTCATATAAGAAACCGTTTACTTTCTCATTATATGACTTCATTGTTTCGGTTATTTTGCTCATACTTCGCTCTCCGTCAGAAATCTTACTTTCTGCTCCGCTTCTTCAAGCATTTTGTTCGCACGCCCTATAAGTTTTACGCCTTCTTCGAACAGCGCGACCGATGCGTCGAGCGACGAATCAGGGCTCTCAAGCTGCTTGACTATCTCGTTGATTCTGGTTATGATCTCTTCATACGTGCTTTTATCGTTTATTTCAGTCATTTTCATTAACCTCCGTTATATTTGCGGTAAGATAACCGTCCGAAAACGTTACTTTTATCATATCTCCCGGGTTTACGTCTTTAACGCCTGTCAGCGCTTTTTCATTATATTCAACGTAGGCGTAACCGCCCGACAGTATCTGCAGCGGACTTTTTGCGTTCAGTCTTGACGCCGCAGTCTCGAACGACGAGCGTTTTTTCATCAGTACCAGCTTCATCTCCGATCCGAGTTTATCTGCAAGCGAATCGAGCGCGAGACGCTTGTCAATTATGAAATTCCGTAAAGATTTCATCGAACCGGACTTTGAGATATCCGCAAGCTTCTTTTTTTCGTTGTTAATCTTTGATTCGAGCGAGCGCTTCATCACGCCGTACGATGAAGCGAGTTCCGCTTTGAGCGACAGTTTGTCAGGCACGGCGAGTTCCGCCGCGGCAGAAGGAGTGGGAGTGCGCAGATCGGAGGCAAAATCGCATATCGTGAAATCCGTCTCATGACCTACAGCCGATATCACCGGTACCGCAGAAGCGCGGACGGCTCTTGCAAGCGCTTCCGAATTGAATGCGTACAGATCCTCAAGAGAACCGCCTCCTCGACCGATAATTATTAAGTCCGTCTTCTCTTGACGGTTGAAATAAGACAGACCGTCGATAAGCGTTTTTTCTGCGTTTTCGCCCTGTACAGTCGCCGGGTATACCGTTATTTCGCAAAGCGGGTAGCGCCTGCCGGTTATATTAATTATATCCCGTACCGCCGCGCCGGTCTGCGAAGTGATTACGCCGATTTTTTGAGGAAACTTCGGTATCGGTCTCTTCAAACTCTCGGCAAACAGCCCTTCTGATTCAAGTTTAGCCTTCAGCTGTTCATAAGCAAGATACAGCGCGCCGACGCCGTCAGGCAGTATATCCGATACGTAAAGCTGGTAAGAACCGCCCGCCGTATACACGCGGACCGAACCCGTGCAAACGACTTTCATTCCGTCGTCCGGTTGGAAGCGCAGATTCGCCGCGTCCGAGCGGAACATAACGCATTTGAGCTGAGAAGCGCTGTCTTTGAGCGTAAAATAAATATGACCGCTCGCATAATGGTATTTGAAATTCGATATTTCACCCGATACGCCGACCGAGCGTAAATACGGAGAGCCGTCAAGGGTCATCTTAACCAGCTCGTTTATCTGGGTCACAGTCAAAATCTCATTTTTCATTTATATATCTCTCATAGGCAAGAAGCGCCGTGCCTGCGGCGTTGTCGGACGAAAACGCCGATTTTGCAAAATACGCTCCGTATTTATGTTTGAAATATTCCTTTATTATCCCGTTGGAAGCCACCCCGCCCGAAAACAGGATCGGGAGTTCTCTCTTTTTCAGCGCGTTGCCGGTCATTGAATCGAGCGTCGTTATAACGGTCTGCAGAACGTAAGCGGCAACGTATTCCGTCGGCCTGCCGGATCTGTACAGTTCTTCGGCTTTATTCTGAAGCCCGGACAGATTGCAGAAAGTATCTTTGACAGATGTCTTTATATCCGTGACCTTGCGTGAATTTGCGGAAGCGAGTTTTTCAAGCTCCGTTCCGCATGGAAAAGAAAGACCGAGCATTACGCCGGTCCGGTCGATGATCTGCCCCGCCGTCACGTCGAGCGTGCCGCCGACGACAGCCGTATCATATCGCGCGGCGCTTCGCTTCACAAGAAGCAGCTCGAACGTGCCGCCGGATAAGTGGTATGCGTAGAACTCTCCAAATTCGGGCATTTCCGACGAAAATACCGCCGCTTTTATATGCCCCTCCTGATGAGAAAACGGGTATTCCGGAATGCCGAGCGTCTTCGATACCGCCGCGGCCGAGGCTCTGCCGGCAAGAAAACACGGCATATATGACCCTTCCGCGTTTCTCGGCTTATCGCTGTAACCGACCGCCGACACGGTTTTCAAATCGGTCTTTATCATCTCAAAGCAAAGCGGCAGATTTTTCGTATGTGCGAAAACCGCGTCGCTCTGACGCAGACCTGCCGCGCCTTCTGGCACCGGCAAAGGCAGTTTGACGTTTTCAGCGATCTCACCGTCAACGCAGACCGACAGCGACGTCGTGTAATTGCTCGTGTCTATGCCGAGTACGGTCACGCTCATTTTTTGATACCTTCGCCTTTTACCGCCGCGTTGAGCACGCCGTTGATGAAAGCCGGGGCCTGTTCGGTATCGTATTTTTTGGCAAGCTCTACCGCTTCGTTGAGCGCGACCTTTACCGGCACGTCGCCAACGTTGACAGCTTCAAAAAGGCACAGTCTCATTATCGCGAGCGATACGCGCGACAGTCTGTCGAGAGTCCATCCGGACAGATATTTAGATATAATTCCGTCGAGCCGTTCATAGGATTCACAGACGCCGTAGAATACCGTACTGACGTAACTGTCTTCTTCGTATCCGTAGATCCTGATCGCCTGCTCGTACATCTCCGCAGGAGACACGCTCGGATTCATCGAGAATTCAAATATGAGGCAGAACGCCTGCTCGCGCAGTTCTCTTCTGCTTATTCTCGGTTTGTTTTCACTGTTCATAATATTTCCTTAAAAAAGCTCCGAGCGGGTTTACACCCACCCGGAGTCTGATTCCTTTCGGGATTTATTCCGCGGCTTCCGTGACCGTATCGGTCTCGGCAGGCTGTTCGACCTTGACCTCGACGTATTCGAACATTATCTCGTATCTTTCGTCGATCATTGTGTTTGAAAGATCGCCCTCGATCTCCTCTTCGTCGATGAGGCAGATCCATTTGTGAGTGTCGTCTTCAGCAACGTTGCCGATCTTGACGACTCTCTTGCCGTCTTCTGAAAGCGTAAGACCGAGCGTCTGGTCGATGTCGATATGCTTTTTATCGTAGGTATCGTATTCGCCCTGCAGATAGTATGCTATCGTCATATCGGCCTTTTCGCCTACGTATGAAAACTTCTGATCTTCAAAAAGCGTCACGGCGCCGTTCATCGCTTTGAAATTTGCGGTAAACGTGCGGTAAGTCTGTTCTTTATACTTGAACTCAAGCAGATCGTACGTATGTATCTCGTCGTTTACCGGATCGGCTTCCTTACCGTTGATATAGAAACGCCATTCGTACATATCGTTCGACGTCGAACTCTTGCCTGCGGCAACGCCGAGAACCGTGTCAAGCGTATATTCGACCGTGCCTTCAAACTGTGAAACGATTATCGTCGGCATCGGCTGTTTTTTATCTTTCTCCGCTATAGCAAGTTCAAGCGCGTAAAGGCCCGTCGGTTTCGTGCGGTAAAGCTGACACGCCGCCTCGTCGGTCAGAAGACCGTCCTCGTTCGTTGCAGGAACAGCGACTTCGTCTTCGGGAGCGACGCGAAGTCTGTCAAGGCTCATTTTGGGCTTGGCGTTGTCGGCGGGGTTCGTATAGATATATACCGAAACGTACGCGTTTTTCTCGCTGTAAAGTCCGCCTCTCGTGTTGCACGCGGTAAACGACGTTACCGTGACCGCGACCAGTACGATAGATAAAACTGTAATCAATAAGTTTCTGATTTTCATATCGGAATAGCTCCTCCTGATGGTTCTTTTATGATTATACATCAAATTGTCAAGATTGTCAAGTAAATATTTAATAAAATTAAGGCGTCTGCACCGAATTATCCGGTGAATTATGCAGCGAACAGTATGAATTGAAATACTTGTCGACTTTTCTCACGCGTCCTACGTACGTTTTGGGTTCGAGTGTGTTAGAATAGAACTGTGACAGCGGCGAATAATCGGGCGACGCGTCGCCGAGCGGTCTGAACGTATACTGAGCGTCGGTCACTTCAAGCTGGAACGGGAACGCTCTTTCCGTCTCTGAAACGAGCGCGTACTGGATTATATTCTCACAGTTCGGACCGGCTATCTGATTGGAATCCGCGCAGAAATCTATCAGCACGTGACGCGTGCAGTATTCCTTCGGCTCAGTGCCGTTGACGTAATAACCCGTTTCGTATCTGCCTCCGCGCGGATCGTGACCGCACAGTTCAGGGTTGTAAAGCTGACCGGAATCCTTGCAGATCGTACACGTGACTATATCGCCGTACTGTTCGAACTGCTGTATCAGCTCGCCGCCGTTCTTTTTCGCTTCATCGTACATCGGTTTATGAAGTTTCGTCATGATCTTATCGAAAATGAACATGCCGGGGTTGACGGTGTACGAATGCAGGGCCGAAGGCTGAACGAAACCGTACCAGACTGCGCCTACATAATAAGGAGTGAACCCGCAGAACCATCTGTCGTACTCGTACATCGACGTACCGGTCTTACCGGCTACCGCGGTCATATCATCGATCTTGAGATACTTCTTATAGTTTTCAACTACGTTTTCCATCATTTTGGTCATTATCGTGCAAGTATCGCTTCTGAACACTTCCGTAGACTGCGGTTCGTTGTTGAGCACGACGTTGCCCGCCGAATCGACGACCTGATAATATGTTCTGCTCTTGTTGTGCACTCCGCCGTTCGTAAACGTTGTATAAGCGCTCGCCATTTCGCGCACGGTGATACCGAGCGTCGTCGCGCCGAGAGCAAGCGGCGCGAGGTTAAGGTCGGTCATAGTCACGCCGTTCTTATTCGTATAAGACTCCACAAGGTTCGTGATGCCGAGTTTCAGCAAAAACTCGTAAGAACGCTCGACCGTGACGCGTTCGAGGACCTTGACGGCGACCGTGTTGAGCGATACCGTCACGGCGTAATTAATGTTTTCAAGACCCGTATATTTCTTATTGACGTTTTTCGGCCACGTGTAACCGCCGCTGCCAAACGTATACGGCGTATCGTCCACTACCGTGCCCCAGGTTATAAGCCCCAGTTCAAGCGCCGGCGAATACGTCGAGAGCGGTTTTATCGAAGAACCCGGAGACCTTCTCGCCTGAGTCGCCAAATTTAGTATACGGCTCTGTGTTTTCGGACCTCGTCTGCCGATTATACCGAGTATGTCGCCCGAATACGGATCGCATACGACCATAGCGGACTGAGGGAGTATGACGAAAGACTCTTCCGGAAAGTTACTGTCGTCGAGGTAGCATTCTTCGAGCGTTTTCTGTACGAACGGATCCATGGCAGTGTATATCTTATATCCGCCGGAGAACACAAGGTTCGACGCGACTTCACGTGTGACGTTCCTCTGCTCCATGAAATCTGCTATAAGGTCTTCGATTACCGCGTCGATATAGTCGGATGAAACGCTTTTGCCGGTATTCTTCTCTTTGCTCGAACTCTTTGTTTCCTTATAGATCGTAAGAGGTTGATCCCACGATTCGTTGAATTCCTCCTCGGTGATATAACCGTAAGAGAGCATCGTTTTGAGTATCGTATTACGTCTCTCCTGATTATATTCCGGGTTCTGTATCGGGTCGTATTTAGTGGGATACTTGACTATGGCGGCGAGAGCCGCGCCTTCGGTCAGAGTCAGCTCGGATACCTCCTTGCCGAAATACTTCTGAGCCGCAGTTTTCAGCCCGTAGCAGCCCTGAGACAGATAGATAGTGTTCAGATAAAGTTCAAGTATCTCCGATTTGTCGAGTTTCTGTTCAAGATACAGCGCCCGGAACATTTCCTGTATTTTACGCTGGATCGAATAATCGTCGTCGCCCGTAAGATTCTTTACGAGCTGCTGAGTTATCGTTGAACCGCCGAAGGTGGAACCGGAAGGCATGATAAAGTTCCGCGCCGCGCCGAGAGTTCTGTACCAGTCGACGCCCTGATGATCCCAGAATCTGTGGTCCTCAATGGCGACGTAAGCTTTTATGACGTGATCGGGCACTTCCTGTATCGAGACCCAGATCCTGTTCTCGCCGCCGTTGATGCGCTCGCTCTCCATTTCAACAGCCGCGCCGTTCTCGTCGTAATAATAGAACATCGTAGTGGCGTTCTGCTCGGTTTTGAGCAGCTCCGTATCGAGCACGGGATCTATGTTGTTCTTGAGATAAAGCGCGAATACAAAGCCTACGATCAAAGCCGTAAGCACGCCGATAACGAGTATCGTGATGAGGATATTTATTATATAAGTGAAAAGTCTGAAAAGAAAATGCGCCGCAAGAACGAAAGCGTGTTTTATAGCTTTGAACCAGTTGATATGGTAACCGCGCTTTTCATCGCGCTTTTTTCTTCTCTCTTTTCTTTTTTCTCTGCATTTTTTGAAAAAACTTACCGTTTTTCCGAAAGCCGCGGCGATCTTTTCGCCGACCGTTTTGAGAAACTGTTTGAATTTGTTTATGACCGGCACCCCCTTCCTGTCATTCGGTGAAGCGATCATTTGATTTATTATAACACAACCGCGATACGGTTTTCTATATTTGTTTTTTAAATTTTATATGAACGGCGAACGGCTCATTTTACGTTTTCATCGCCGCACAGCGCTTTCAGAAACGCCGTAAGACCGGGTGTGAGCGTGACCGGGGCCGACATTCTGTAATATTTCTTATTTTCTTCGGAACAGATCGTCACCGCCGTTTTTGAATATTCGTCGGTATAGACGGCAAGCGCGGCCTTGATCTTTATTATGTCCGGATATTTCGTCTCATCCATCGACGGGACTTTGATATAAAGTCTGCTTACATCCGTCTTCGTCTGTTCCGTTTTATCGGCGGGTTTATATTCGGTATCGCTTTTGAGCGCCGTTACCGTGTCGGCAGAAAGCCTGACGTCCTCGTCTTCGCGCTTAGAAAGCGTACCGGTGACCGTCACCGCCGAGTCGGCGTAAAGCAGATATCTGTACTTATCGTACCTGTTGGGAAAGATTATTACCTCGATCTCTCCGTATCTGTCTTCGAGCCGTACGAAAGCCATCGTCTGCCCTTTTTTCGTGGTCTTGACCGTCATTGACGAAACAATGCCGCATACCGTGACCTTCTGCCCGTCTTTGTAGGTTTCTTCCGCGTCTTCCGTATCGTCGGCGAACGAAGCGGTTATCTCCGATATCTCGTCAGGCGACATCGCTTCTCTGTTTTTCGAGTATCCGTCAAGCATATGGCCGGAAAAATACTGACCCGTCGTTTCTTTCTCCATGGTCAGCAGATCGCGGAATGCAAATTCGGGTATATCTGGGTATTTGAACTCCCCGCGCTCCGAATCGTCTTCGATCGCTGAAAACATGTCGATCTGACCGGTGAGATTCTTTTTCGCCGTGCCGATCTCCCGTTCGAGTATCTCTTCGAAAGATATGAGCATACGGCTTCTGTATACTCCGAGGGAATCGAAAGCTCCGCTTTTTATAAGCGATTCTATCTGTTTTCTGTTCGAATCGTACACCGCCATACGCCTTATAAAATCGTACAGCGACGAGAACGGCTTTTTCTCCCGCTCCGTTATTATGCTGTTGACGAAGTTGACGCCGACGTTTTTGATCGCGAGCAGACCGAAGCGTATATTGCTCCCCTTCTCGTTTCTCACGACGTGATAGAACATTCCGCTCTCGTTTATGTCCGGCGGCAGGACCTTTATGCCGCGCTTTGAGCATTCGCTTATATATTCGGCGGTCTTCGGCGTGTTCGAAAGCACGCTCGTAAGGAGCGCCGACATATATTCGGCGAAATAGCGGCATTTCAAATATGCGGTTCTGTAAGTAAGGAACGCGTACGATGCGGCGTGAGATTTGTTGAAAGCGTATTCAGCGAATTTTGCAAGCTGGTCAAAAAGCTTCGACGCGTCTTCTTCGGACAGTCCGTTAGCGACCGCGCCTTTGATGATGACCTCGCCGTTTTCGGTCTGGCCGTGGATGAAAATATCCCTCTGTTCCGCCATCTGATCCGTCTTTTTCTTCGACATAAGGCGGCGGACTATATCGGCTTTTCCGTACGAATATCCGGCGACGGCGCGGAATATCTGCATCACCTGTTCCTGATATACCGCTACGCCGTTGGTCACGTCGAGTATCGGTTTCAGCAGCGGCGTGATATACTTTATCTTCGACGGATCTTCCCTGTTTTCGAGAAACTGAGGTATGGAATCCATCGGGCCGGGTCTGTACAAAGCTATTGCCGCGATTATGTCTTCGAGCTTGTCGGGCTTCATCTGTGAAAGCATCCTGCGCATACCGGTGCTCTCAAGCTGGAACACGCCTTCTCCCTGACCTTTTGCGAGCATTTCATAAGTCTTAGCGTCGTCAAACGGGACTTTGGTTATATCGAAATCCGGTTCGTACTCCCTTATCTGTTTTTCCGTATCTGAAATTATCGACAGATATCTTATGCCGAGAAAGTCGAATTTGACAAGACCGAGCTTTGCCGACGTATCCATATCGTACTGCGTTACGGTGATGTCGCCGCTCGTCGCGAGCGGAACGTACTCGTAAACGGGACTGCCCGTAATTATGACGCCCGCCGCGTGAGTCGAGACGTTGCGCGGCATGCCTTCGACCTGCATCGCGGTGTCTATAAGCGTCTTGACGTCGCGTTCGCTGTCGTAACGGTCTTTCAGATCTTTGCCCTCGGGCGACTCCAGCGCTCCGGCAATGGTGATGCCGAGCTTCTGCGGAATGAGTTTGGCGACGGAATCCACGTCGCCGTAAGACATACCGAGAGCGCGGCCCACGTCGCGCACGGCGGCTCTTGCGGCGAGCGTACCGAACGTAATTATCTGACAAACTCTGTCTCTGCCGTATTTTTCGGTAACGTATTCTATGACTTTATGACGCTGCGTATCGGCGAAATCCACGTCGAAATCGGGCATCCCCTTACGTTCCGGGTTCAGAAATCTTTCAAACATCAATTCGTATCTCACCGGATCGACGTCGGTGATCCCGATGAGAAAAGCTATAAGGCTGCCGGCGCCCGATCCTCTGCCGGGGCCGGTCGTAACACCGTGAGTTTTGGCGTAGCTGACGTAATCGGCTACGATGAGATAATATTCGTTGAAGCCCATTTTGTCGATGACCGACAGCTCGTATTCGATCCTTGTTCTGTACACATCGTCATTGTTTTCTTCAGTAAAGACGAGCATACCGTCCGCCATGCGTTTTTCGTAGCCTTTGTACGAAAGTTCACGCAGATATTCGCGCGGTCCGACGCCGCCGGGCGGCGAAAACTGCGGAAGATACAGTTTGCTGAAATCAAAATCGAAATCGCACATATCGGCGATCTTCTGCGTGTTTTCTATCGCCGCGCCGTTCGGGCCGAATATGCGGCGCATCTCGGCTTCTGATTTCAGATAGAACTCGTCCGTATCGAAACCGATCGGTCTGCCGTCGGTTATCACGCTGTTCGTCTGCACGCACAAAAGCACCGCCTGGGTATCGGCGTCGCGTTTCGCTATATAATGCGCGTCGTTCGTCGCGGCGAGAGGTATGCCCGTTTCTTCGGAGAGCCTGATGATCTCCGGCATTATTTCCTCTTCTTCTTCGGTGCCGTGATCCTGTATTTCAAGATAAAAGCTGCCTTTGCCGAATATCTTATTGAGCCAGAGCGCGTATTCTTTCGCCTTGTCGTAAAAACCGCGTGCGATCATCCTCGGTATATACCCGGCTATACAGCCGGATAGGCAGACGAGTCCCTCGCTGTGAGAAGCGAGCAGCTCGTTATCTATCCTCGGGCGGATATAAAAGCCTTCGGTAAATCCTTTCGAGACCATATAAATCAGATTTTTATAACCGGTTTCGTTTTTGCAGAGCAGGATCATGTGATTGTACGCGTCTTCTTTTGTCTTCGTCTTTTCGAACCGCGTGACCGGCGCGACGTAGACCTCACAGCCGATTATCGGCTTTACGCCCTCGGCTTTACAGGCGTTATAAAACGCCACGGCCCCGTACATGGCGCCGTGATCGGTCAGAGCGACGGCGTTCTGCCCGAGCGATTTTACGGCGCGCGGTATGTCTTCAATCCGGCAGGCGCCGTCAAGAAGACTGTATTCGCTGTGAACGTGAAGATGAACAAAACTCATTTTCTACTCCGATACGATGTTTTTTGCAAATTCTATGATCCTTTTCAGTCTGTGGTTTATGCCGGATTTAGTAAGCTTGGGCTCAGACATCTCGGAAAGTTCGTTTAAAGAAGCCTGCGGATTTTCATACCTTAATACGGCGGTAGTTCGAAGATCCGGCGGCAGCTCGTCAAGCTTACCGGCTTCCATTATTATCTTTATCGCAGACAACGCCTGTGTAGCCGCGTTCACCGTTTTTTTAATATTTGCGGTATCGCAGTTGACGGCTCTGTTCGCGAGACTGCGGCTCTCTCTGATTATCGACTCGTTGATATAATCGAAACTCGCGGCGGATGCTCCGATAAACCCGAGAAAATCGGCGATATCATCGCATTTTTTAAAATAAATCACGTTATTCGAATTTCTGACCGTAAGATGAGGGTTAAGACCGTTTTCGTTGAGCAGTTTTACCGTATCGTTCACGAGATTCTTTCGCGGAGACGATATTTCAAGGTGGAACGAGCTCTGCGGTTTACTGACGGTACCGGCGGCTATGAACGCGCCGCGCATGAAAACGGAAAAGCATCTGCCGCATCTTTGATCAAAAACCGCTTCGTTGATTCGGTATAACGTTACGGGATCAGACGGAAAAAGCTCGGACATTTTCGCTATCTCTTTTCTGTCGTTTACCGTTATCTTACAGCTTCTGTCTTTCGTTGACGAGGCAACGCCGTATTTTACGCCGTATAACTCGCTCATAAGCGCACAGACGGCGTCGGCTGCGTATCTGTTTTCGGTTATGATCTTTATCCTGTCTTTACTGTAAACGTTTGAATAGGTCAGCATACCCATTAAAAGAGCCTTTTTACAGCATGACTTCGACGGAAGATCTGTCAGAAGCGTATCTTTTGTTTTACTTGAAAAAGACATATCAGTCAATAAACCTCAATTCACATTCGAGTTCGACACCCTCGCGCTCTCTTATAACGCTTTTAATATACGTGACAAGTTCTCTAACGTCCTCTGCTTTTGCTCCGCCTATATTGACGATGAAACCGGCGTGTTTTTCAGAGACCTGCGCGCCGCCGACGGTATATCCTTTAAGGCCCGCCGCCTCGATCATCTGACCGGTGTATCTGCCCGGATAACGCTTGAAAACCGAACCCGCGCTCGGATAATTGAGCGGTTGTTTATCCTTTCTTCTTTGAAGAACGTCTTTCATCAGCTCCGCTATTTTCTCTTTTTCACCGTAAGATAAAGTGAATTCAGCTGACAGAATTATCTCGTCCGAACCGTCCGAAAACCGACTGCGGCGGTATCCGAACTCGCATTCATCGTTCGTATAAAACTTTATAACGTTTTCAGTAGGAGAATACGCGGTTACGGAAGTACATATATCTTTGATCTCTCCTCCGTATGCGCCTGCGTTCATGAATACAGCGCCGCCGACGCTGCCGGGTATTCCGTAAGCAAATTCAGCGCCTGAAAGCGAATTCTCGCACGCAGTTTTGCAGACGTTATAAAGGATCGTCCCGCAGCTCGCTTTTATCACGCAACCGTCGATAACGGTATCTTCGTCAATGTATTTCGTAAGCAAGACGACGCCGTTATAGCCGTTATCCGAAAACAGAACGTTTGAGCCTGCGCCGATAACGGCATATCTTATATTTTCCGATTTGAGCTGATTTACTGTATTTATAAGTTCACCGGCGTTTTTCGGATATACGGCGAAACAGCTTCCGCCGATCCGAAAAGACGTAAATTCCGAAGCCGGTTTGTTTTCTTCAAAAGCGATACCGGCGCCGTTAAGAAAATCGATAAAATTTTTGTTCATGATCCACCTCGGATATTATTCAATTATATCATACTACGAATATTTAAAAAATTCAATACCGAATTTGAAATTTCCGCTCCGTTTTGCATTGAATATACTGTATATTTATGCATCAACCCGTCATTTTGCACAATCGCGTTCTGCGCCGTTCGATTTTTTCGAAAATCCGAACGGAATTTTGCACGTATTTTTGAAAACGCTATTTACATTTCGGCGGATATATGGTATAATCGGTCAGAACTTATCGGAGGCGACTATGAAAGATCACGATATCATCAAACCCGAAGATTACGCCGAGCCGGAATGTCCTCTCTGCATGGATGCGGACAAGACCGTTAAACCCATCGACGTTAAAAGGTTTACGGCGAAGCTCGATTCGTATTTTGATAAAAACGATTACGAAGGTGCGCGCCGTCATCTTGAATACTGGTACGCCGAAGCTGTCGCAGGCAGCGATCTGCGCGGCCGTTTCAGCGTGCTGAACGAAATGCTCGGCTATTACAGAAAAGTCGGCGATAAAGAAAAAGCTTTCCGTACCGTTGATGAAGTATTGCGTGTTATCAGTGAACTCGGAACCGAAGAAAGCGTCGGTTCCGCCACGGCGTATATCAACGTCGGAACGGTATATAAATCATTCGGTATGGCGGAAAAAGCTCTTCCCTTCTTTACGCATGCTCTTTCAATATATCGAGCCGATCTTAAGCCCGACGACGTCAGATTCGGAGGCTTATATAACAATATGGCGCTCGTGCTGGCAGATCTGAAACGGTATGATGAAGCGTTTGAATGCTATAATAAAGCGCTCGGTATAATGCTGAATACCGGAAACGGAAAACCGGAGGCTGCGGTCACATGTCTTAATATGGCTAACGCCGCCGAAGCGAAGCTGGGTCTCGAAGAAGCTGAAGAGACGATCACGGAATATCTCGATCTCGCCGAAACGTACCTTGACGACCCAGAAAACGAAAGAAACGGCAATTACGCTTTTGTGTGTGAAAAATGCGCGCCCGTGTTTTCGTATTACGGCAGATTCTTCTACGCCGAACAGTTAAAGAAAAGGATGAGTGCGATTTATGAAGGGACTTGAGATATCACGTTCGTTTTATGATGAATTCGGCGCGCCGATGCTCTCCGCTTTTACAGACGTTTTACCTTACGTCGCGGTCGGGCTCTGCGGATCAGGTTCGGAGTGCGGCGGCTTTGACGACGAAATATCGCGCGATCACGATTTCGAACCCGGATTCTGTATATTTATCCCCGACGAATCAACAGTCGACAGAAAGACGGCTTTCGCGCTTGAACGCGCATACGCAAAACTCCCCAAAGAATACTGCGGTCTTACGCGTCTGGCCGTGAGTCCCGTCGGCGGCAGCCGCCACGGAGTTATCAGGACCGCCGATTTCTTTACCGAAAAGGTCGGTTCGCCCGACGGCGTTCTTACGGTTGAGCGTTGGCTCCGCACTCCTCAATATGCGCTGTTCGAAGCGACTAACGGCGCGATATTTTCCGACAATTACGGAGAAGTCAGCCGCATCAGACGCGCCTTGCTTTCCATGCCCGAAGACGTAACGAAAAAACGGCTTGCCGGAAATCTGCTTATAATGGCGCAATCCGGTCAGTACAATTATATGCGCTGTATATCGCACGGCGAGACCGCCGCCGCCCAACTGGCTGTTTTCGAATTCTGCAAGGCCGCCGTAGAGGTCATATTCCTGTTAAACGGCAGATATATGCCGTATTATAAATGGTGTTTCAGAGCTTTGCGCGAACTGCCGCTTCTATCTTCCGGTGCGGAATCATTTGAATTTCTTATAACGACGGAAAACACGCCGGACCTGTCCGAAACAAAGTATTTTATGATCGAAGAGATCGCTTCTTCCGTTATTTCCGTACTGCAGCAACGCGATCTGACGAAAGCGATCTGCGGCGATCTTGAAAAGCACGCTTATTCCGTAAACGATTCGATCGACGATCCGAATATCAGAAATCTCAATATTTTTTACTGCGTATGAAAAAAAGCCGGGCGACCCGGCTTTTTTCTTTTTATTTTTTAACTCAGCGCGTTATATAGTGCGTCGAGCGTTTTTCTGTCCAGTATCTTTTCGTTCGCTATTATCAGCAGGCCGTCAGATGTGACCGTGACTTTTTTACCCGCAGCTTCGATCAGACTGTCCGCTTTTACGTATTTAATGCCGTAATGGTCATACGTCTTCTGACCTTCGCAGTTTATTCCGAGCCGGTGTTCGACAAACGACGCGGGCAGATAGAATTCGTAACCCGATGCGAGCAGCGTCGCTTTCGTGCTGTTTTGTATCAGCATGATCTGTTTGCCTTTTACAAACGCGTTGTAGCTGTTCGCTTTGAGCACGATCATATCGTCGGTAAGGCAGTCAGGCGTCGCGGTCTGCGCATCGGAAAGCGTATAGTGATAACGGAATCTGCCGTCGGGAGCCGCGTCGCCTTTGTCGATGAATCCCATTATATCGCCGTCGTTTACCGAATTGTCAGCCCATTTGAAATCGAAAGCGTCGCCTTCACAGCCGACAAGCGATTTTTGAACTTTGATCACGAGGACTTTACCGTTTTGGGTTATTTCAGCTTCGCCGACCTGCTCGAAATTCCAGCCGTCTTTAAATCTTTCGACGCTTACTCTACCGGTACCGTCGTTCATATCGCCGTACATGATCTCGCGGTTTAATACGTAGTTATAACCTTCCCAGCCGTCAGCCGCGTCGCCGTTGCCGTCAATGAACAGATTCATCCAGCTGCTGCCTTTTCTCTCTGTTATATCTTCCGCGCATTCTGCGTAGAAATACAGATATTCGCCGTCGCCGGATACTTTCGCCGTGATTATATCGTTTCTGCCGGTATCGTTTGTATAAGTCAGTTCGCCGACGTGAGAGAGGTGATCTCTGTGCGCCGTATCGCCGTATGCGTCGCGGTATTCGGGACCTACGTCGTACCATTGTGTAAGAGATCCATTGATATTGACCGTCTTCTGACCGAACGCGGTCTGGACCGTTCTCGCGCCTTTATATTTACGTACGTTGTCGACAGTCTGATAATAGTAGTTATCTCCGAAACCGCCTTTCATCGGTTCTATATCGCGCGAATATTCAGGATCGAGATTGTCAACGTAATAATTGAACTCTTTGACCTTGGGGTCGCCGGATACTTTATACTCGAGCGCGATCGTCTGTCCCTTGGCGTCGCCTTCCCAGCGACCTGCCCACCACTCGTTCCAGCCGGTTATCATTATCAGTTCGGGCGCGTTCTGCAGCGCGTGATCGAACTGCTCCTGATAAGCGAGCCCTTTACCTGTAGTTTTGTGATACAGACCGAAGCCCATATCCCATTTACCTTCTTCGACAAGGTATTTGGGTTCGCCTTTCTTGAACGTGTAGCTTCTGCCGGCGTTGGTGCCGTAGCTGCCGTTTGCCCAGAAACCGCAGGCGACCGTCATCTGTTCGAGTTTTCTCGTTCCGTCTTCCTGTCTTACGAATCCTCCTTTCTGCGGGTACATCGTAGCCCACGGCCAGCAGTCGCAGCCTTCAAGATCCGTATACCAGGTATCCTTGTCGTTTGCCCACGAATATCTGACGGTGAAAAAGTCTCTCTGTTCCTTATTCAGTATGCTGACCGCGGGTTTTTCCGTAAGCATTATAACGGGTTTGCCGTTCCAGTAAAACCACATATCTTCATACAGTCCCGGTTCGTAAAGCGCGCGCCAGATATTGTTCAGCTCTGCGGCGTTCGTGCCTTTTATAATGAAGCAGACGTCGGGCGTTTTCGTACCCTCCTGCCGCATCTGCGACCACACGCGCAGCACGGCAGTATAGTTCTGACTGTAAAGCGGTCCGTTAGTCGCGTCAAAATAGACGAAATCTACACCCGCCTCCGCAAGCATCGTACCGTGCTTTCTTATCACCCATTCGTCGTCGGACGCATAATATCCGAAATACGGTTCGCCCCAATAGTGTACCGAGCCGAGAGATCCTTGCTGCATGACCTTCCACATCTCGTCTATACCGCCTTTTTCGTATGCGGCCGTATGGTCGTATATCGGCAGTTTGTTGTTTGACGTCTCGTGCCACAGAAAGTAGAATATACCGACCTTCGCTCCGTTTGGCGCTCCGGCCGCGGTCGTTACGGTTCTGCCTTCGGCGTCGGTCGCTGTCCACGTATCCGCGAACAGATCGCGCGTGTTCGGTTTGATACCGTTGTTTTCGGTATTTCCGATTTCTCTTATCGTCGTTATCCTGATATTGTCAAGCGTTGCATCGTCGCTCGATATATGGTTCCAGAAATGAGCGTAACCGCCTTTTGTGATATCGCTTTTAACGGTATCGGTAACGGAAGGTCTGTCCGCTCCGGGTTTATACATATCGATCTTTCTGCCGTCGATCTTGATATACGCAAGTTCTTTGCCTTCTGCTCCTCCGTATATCTTTATAACGTTTTCATTCGGATCGTCTACGATCTTAATATGCTCGCCGGCGGTGAAATCAAAGTCGACTTTCATATATGCCGTCGTCGGCCATTCGCCTCTTCTTATACCGAGCTGATCGTTGCGCATCGCTATCCATACGCCGGTGTGATCCGTCGGTATAGCCTGTTCCGATCCGAGCCTCAGCCCTATGTATAAAGTGAACCATTCGTACGGGCTGTCGGTATGACAGCTGCGCACGTCGAAATCGTACTGCGTCTCCGTAGTTTCCGACATTGCAAAGACCGGATATATGCCCGATACTTCTTCTTTCGGTAAAACCGCTTTCGTTCCGTCCGAATAAGCGTGCAGATAATACGAGAACGGCCCCATTTCGCCGTCGCCCTTATATTCATATTTGCCAGTCTCGAGAACGTTGTCGATATTATAATCGGCAAGAACTATCTCAGTCGAGTCTTTATACTCTATCGGTTCTTCGACGTAAGGCGCCTCCGTTTCTTCTTCGGTCGTGCTTTCCGTCTCGGACGCAGCCGCGGTGACTGCGGATGTGCCTGCCGTTACCGGCGGATCGGCGCCGCCGTCACAGCCTGTCAAAAGCGCCGCGGCGGTGAATATGACGATCACGAGGCTCAGTATTTTTTTCAACATAAACAATACCTCCGGTCTTGTTGAGTACAATATACCACATAATAACAAAAAAATCAATAGAAAATCAAAAACTGCGGCATAAAACCGCAGTTTTTACAGTATTTGTTTATTTTGCCTCTTTTGTTCTCACGGTGTATTCCGTAACGTTGAGCACCGTCTCGCCGTCTATCTGAAGCGCGGTCGGCGCGTCGAATTCGACTTTGACCTCTCTGCCGGTCCTGACTTCGCACATCTCGGTATGCTTTACGTGTTCGCCTTTGAATATCGACGGGAAGACCATAAGCGTTTTGAGCTTGCCGGAGCCGTACATGACGAGCGTCGATACTGTACCGTTGTTTTTGCGGTCCTGATCGGGCGTCGGCATCATACCGCCGCCGTAAAATCTTCCGTTCATCGTCGGGGCAAGCCAGACTTTTTTATATTCCTTCGTTACTCCGTCTACGGTGACCTTCGCGTTCGTTCTCTTATAATGGAACAAAAGACCCTTTATGGCTATTCCGGCGTAATTGATCGGTTTATCAGACTTCTCGCGCAGCTGATCGCCGACTTCACAGCAGTATCCGTCAATGCCGTAACCGATGCCGTTGATGAATTTGCACGTCTTGCCGTTTACCGTGACCTCGGGCAGACCTGAGAGATATTCGTTTATCTTTACGAGCGTACCGGGTTCTTTGCCGAGATCGTGCAGAAAGTCGTTGCCGGTACCCGTCGCGTAAAACAGTATATCGTTTTCAGGCAGTATATCAGATACGTCGTTTGCAAAATGATTGAGCGTTCCGTCACCGCCGCAGATGACGACGGCGTCTTCGCTCCCGAGTCCGGAAAAGAACTCATTGAAATCTTTTACGGTAGTAACGTCGATGAACTCCTTTTCTTCCGTAAGAAGTCCTTTGAGTTCTTCGACCACCTTGCCGCCCGTGCCGTTACCGGACTTCGGATTATAGAGAACGAAGTATTTTTTCATGTTTTTTATCCTCCACAATGCAAAAATATATACTTTTTTCGACAAATCCGGTTTTATTTTAAAGGACTGAAGACGATTATTCTATACAAAATCTTAAACAATCTATGAATTTATTCAATCGTATAACGATTTTATGATATTTACCGTCTTTTCGGCGCAGAGTATCTCGCCCTCTTCGGTAAGATGCAGCATATCGTCGCTTCGGATATACCTCGGAATGTCCGCCATCACCGCGGAATGCAGATCGTTTATGATGACGCCCTGCTTTTCAAGTTCGGGCACGATCGCCTCGTTATATCTTTTTATGACCGCGTTATCATCATAGACGTTGCCGGGATATACGGGCGTTGTCGTTGCGAATATGACTTTACCGCACGTTTCGGTAAGCTGTCTCGCTATGCGCTTCATCGTATCGGTATATTCCTTGATATAAGTAAACGGACCGTCTCCGAAGAGGTCGCAGATATCCCACAGGCCGTTGTTCCAGTGTACTATATCCGATCCCTTGATTTCGTTCTGCAGATCGAACAGCATTCTCAGAGTATACGCCGCGAACCGGCAGTTGTCTTCGGGCTGATATACCGTATATCCGTCTCCGAGCATCGCTCCGACGTGCTTGCCGTAACCGATAAGTCTGATCGAATCGCCGAGAAGCGTGACTTTTTTCTTGTTTTCCATATTAACCTCCGTTTGTTATCTTACAGGTATGATACCATTTTTACGCCGCGTTGTCAATACGGTTATTCAAAAAATCGAAACAATGCGCGGCAAAACAGGCCGCCTTAAATCGGACGGCCTGTTTGTAATTCATTATATTTGAATAAACCTTGATTTGCGCCGGTCAAGCGTTACGCTTCGTCGGTGAAAAGCGGGGTCGAATAGTATCTGTCGCCGCTGTCGGGAAGCAGAGCGACGACGGTTTTGCCGGCGTTCTCAGGTCTTCTCGCAAGTTCCAGTGCCGAGAAAAGCGCCGCGCCGGAAGAAATGCCGACCGAGATACCTTCTTTTTTGGCGAGCAGTTTCGCGGCGGCAAACGCGTCTTCGTTCTTTACTCTGACGATCTCATCGTAGATCTTCGTATTGAGGACCGCGGGTACGAAGCCGGCTCCTATGCCCTGGATCTTATGCGGTCCGGCTTTGCCTTCGGAAAGGACCGGAGACGTGTCGGGTTCGACAGCGACGATCTTTATATCTGGATTCTGTTCTTTCAGATATTCGCCTGCGCCCGTGAGCGTGCCGCCGGTGCCGACGCCCGCCGTGAAGATATCGACTTTGCCGTCGGTATCCGCCCAAATTTCGGGGCCGGTAGTCGCTTTGTGTATCGCGGGGTTGGCGGGGTTGACGAACTGCCCGGGAATGAACGAGCCTTCGATGGCTGCCGCGAGTTCTTCCGCTTTAGCTATCGCGCCTTTCATGCCCTTCGCGCCTTCGGTGAGCACTATTTCCGCGCCGTACGCTTTCAGAATGTTTCTGCGTTCGACGCTCATCGTCTCGGGCATGGTGAGTATGCAGCGGTAACCCTTTGCGGCGGCGATCGACGCGAGGCCTATGCCGGTATTGCCGGAAGTCGGCTCGATTATGACGGAGCCTTCTTTGAGAAGTCCCTTTTCTTCGGCGTCTTCTATCATCGCCTTCGCTATTCTGTCTTTTACGGAGCCGGCGGGATTGAAGTATTCAAGCTTTACGAGTACGGTCGCTTCCAGACCGAGTTCCTTCTCGATATTTGTTATTTCTACGAGCGGCGTATTGCCGATAAGACCGAGTGTGCCTTTATATATCTTTGACATTTTCTTTTCTCCTTTACTGATGCAGTGCGGTGAAACCCGCTTCAAGATCGTTTATTATATCGGTTATGTGTTCCGTGCCTATCGAAAGGCGTATTGTGTTCTGGTGTATGTTCTGCTCGCCGAGCTCTTCTTCGGACAGCTGCGAATGAGTCGTCGAAGCAGGATGTATGACAAGCGATTTGACGTCGGCAACGTTTGCAAGAAGCGAAAATATTTTCAGCGCGTCAATGAATTTCCACGCCTCTTCTCTTCCGCCTTTTACGTCGAAAGTGAAGATCGAACCGCCGCCGTTCGGAAAATACTTTTTATAGATCTCGTGCTGAGGATGTTCGGGAAGCGACGGATGATTCACTTTTTCGACGAGAGGATGTTTAGACAGATACTCTATAACCTTTTTCGTATTTTCGGTGTGTCTGTCTATACGGAGCGACAGAGTCTCTATGCCCTGAAGCAGAAGAAACGCGTTGAACGGCGATATCGCCGCGCCCGTGTCGCGCAGGATGACCGCACGAACGTAAGTCACGAACGCCGCGGCTCCCGCCGCCTGAGTGAAAGCGACGCCGTGATAACTCGGATTCGGAGCGGCTATCTCGGGATATTTTTCCGGGCTCCATTCAAATCTGCCCGAATCCACGATAATGCCTCCGAGCGTCGTACCGTGACCGCCCAAGAATTTTGTTGCCGAATGCACGACGATATCGGCGCCGTGTTCGATCGGGCGGATAAGATACGGCGTGCCGAACGTGTTGTCAATCACGAGCGGAATACCGTGAGAATGAGCGATATCGGCCACCGCTTCGATATCCGGCACGTCCGAATTCGGATTGCCGAGCGTCTCGATGAACAGCGCTTTCGTTTCCGGTCTGATCGCCGCTTCGACCTGTTCCGGGTCGTTTATGTCAACAAAAGTCGTTTCTATACCGAAATTCGGCAGCGTATGAGCCATAAGGTTATAACTGCCGCCGTAGATCGTCTTCTGAGATACTATGTGGCCGCCTTTTCCCGCAAGGGCTTCGAGCGTGTAAGTAATTGCGGCCGCGCCGGAAGCCAGTGCAAGCGCTGCGACGCCGCCTTCAAGGGCCGCGATACGCTTCTCAAGCACGTCCTGCGTGGAATTAGTAAGTCTGCCGTATATGTTGCCCGCGTCGGTAAGGCCGAATCTCGCCGCCGCGTGTTCGCTGTTGTGAAATACGTATGAAGTAGTCTGATATATCGGTACGGCTCTCGAATCGGTCGCGGGATCTGCCTGTTCCTGCCCGACGTGGAGCTGTAAAGTTTCAAATTTGTAGCTCATGCTATACCTCCTTTTTTCTTTTCCGGATGTTTATTGTAGTAATCTTCAAGCGCGCCGCGTATTGCTTCTTCAGCAAGCACCGAACAGTGCATTTTATAGTCCGGCAGACCGTCGAGAGCCTCGGCGACGGCTTTATTCGTCAGCCGCATCGCCTCGGATACGGGTTTGCCTTTTATGAGTTCGGTCGCCATCGAGCTCGACGCTATCGCGCTGCCGCATCCGAACGTTTCGAATTTGACGTCCGTAATAATATCGTCCTCTATTTTCAGATACACTTTCATTATATCTCCGCAGCGGGCGTTGCCTACTTCGCCTACGCCGTCCGCGTCTTCGATTATACCGACGTTGCGGGGATTTCTGAAATGATCCATCACTTTTTCACTGTATAATGCCATAGTATTTTCTCCTTAAAGTAAGAATTTCGATTTACCGGCGCAGAGATCGCGCCATACCGGTGAAAAGCCGCGCAGATATGAAACGACTTCTTTAACAGATTCAATTATATAATCGACCTGTTCTTCAGTCGCATCGTTGCCGAGCGTGAGCCTGAGCGAGCCGTGAGCGACGTCGTGCGGTCTGCCGATCGCCAGTAGAACGTGGCTCGGATCTAGAGAACCCGACGTGCACGCCGAGCCGGACGAAGCAGAAATGCCTTTGTCGTCGAGCAAAAGCAGAAGCGATTCCCCTTCTATCCCTTCAAAGCAGAAATTTGCGTTTGACGGCAGTCTTTGTACCGGGTCGCCGTTTAGCGCGGAATGAGGTATCTCATTCAGTCCTCTCATAAGTCTGTCTCTCAGCGAGGTGAGCTTTTCGGCGTGTAGACTCATATTGGAAACCGATTCTTCGAGCGCCGCCGCGCAGGCGACTATGCCCGGCACGTTTTCGGTACCGGCTCGTTTGCCGCGCTCCTGCGCGCCGCCTTCAATAAGATTATGAAGCCTTATACCTTTTTTTACGTAAAGGAATCCGACGCCCTTCGGTCCGTGGAACTTATGCGCGGACGCCGACATCATATCAATATTGTCGTCGACGACGCTTACCGGTATATGCCCGACCGCCTGTACGGCGTCGGTATGGAACACGACTTTTTTGTTTATGCATATCCCGCCTATCCGGCGTATCGGCTGTATAGTGCCGATCTCATTGTTGGCGTACATCACCGTAACGAGAAAAGTTCTGTCGTCAATCGCTTTTTCTACTTCGTCCGCGTCGACGATACCACCCGCTCCGACCGGCAGATATACGACTTCAAACCCTTCTTTTTCAAGTTTTCGAAGCGTATGAAGCACGGCGTGATGCTCTATCGCGTCTGTTATTATCTTTATTTTGCCTTCTTTTTTTCCGTTTGCGGCGGCGGTCAGTATCGCCTGATTATCCGATTCCGACCCGCCGGATGTAAAATATATTTCTTTCGGCGAAGCGCCGATACATCGCGCGACTGTTTCGCGCGCGTTCTCTATCGCTTCTTTCGCCCTTTGCCCTTCCGAATACAAACTCGACGGGTTGCCGTATATATCCGTGATATAAGGCATCATCGCTTCGACGGCTTTTTTGCTCATTTTCGTCGTAGCGGCGTTGTCTGCGTAAATTCTCATCTTTCAGTTCTCCTTTCGGCTCTATTATACTCGCATTCACCTATTATGTCAATAGGTAATTAGCCTTTTATTTTTTACAATCTGTAAACTTTTTGCGCTTGATTTACCTATTTACCCTGCGGTAAAATATGTTTTGATGAAAGGAGTGACTGATATGATCTCAACGAAAGGTCGCTACGCTATGCGCGTTATGATCGATCTCGCCGAAAACGGCGGCGGTCCTCTGCCGCTTAAGGATATTGCCGAAAGGCAGGAAATATCTAAAAAATATCTTGAAATAATAGTAAAAGAACTCGTAGAACACGGTCTGGTAAAAGGCAGCAGCGGAAAAGGCGGCGGATACCGTCTCTGCAAACCCGCGGCCGAGTATTCCGTGGGCGAGATACTCGAAGCCTCCGAGGGACCTTATAATGCCGTAGCGTGCCTCGGTTCGGATCAGGTCTGCCCGCGCGCCGACAAATGCAGGACTTTGCCGCTCTGGAGCGAATTCGACAGGCTCGTACACGACTTTTTCTATTCGAAAAAGCTCACAGATTTATTATAAAGGTTCATACATGTTTTTCTCTGTACTCGTTCGGCGTCATCCGCGCGTATTTTTTGAACGTGCCGGAAAAGTGACCGCACGACGAAAAGCCGAGATAAGCGCTTATTGCCGAGATCGGTTTATCTGAATAGCGGAGGAGGCGTTTCGCCTCTTCCGTTTTTTCTTTCAGTATGAATTCCGTCAGCGTCACGCCGGTCTCCGCTTTGAATTTTGCCGACAGGTAAGGGCGGCTGAAAAAGAATTCCTCCGCCATTTTCTCTACGCTGATCTTCTCGGATAAATGATGCCTTACGTAATTCGCAACGTCGAGAGTGAGTTTCGTCTCATATCTGCCGCGCCGCAGCTTGCCGACCTGCTCGGTGAACTCGAAAAGCATATTGTACTGCAGATTCATGATCTCGTCGTAACCCGAGAGCATTTCAGCGCGTCGGATATAAGCGTCAGAGAGCGTAAAAGCGTCGTCTTCACTCATGCCGCCGCGGATCGCGGCGCGTGAAACCAGAGTCGCGGTAACGATAAAAGTATTGCGGAGCTGGCGCAGCTGATCTGCGGCTATCGTGCCGCCGCTTATCGCCGGAGCCGATTCGGTCCACCTTTTCAACGCCGCCGCGTCGCCTCTTCTCACGATATCCATGATCGCCTCTTCGAGCGCGAGAGTGTTATGCGATCTGGTTCTCGCTTCTTCTCCGTCATATACGTATTCCGTTCTCTGCCGTTCGACGTCTTTTTTTATCTTTACCTGGTCTGTCTGCCTTATCGAAAGCTCGTGTATCTCGAGCGTCTGCCCTCCGTTCAGAAAGTGGTTGAGCAGACATACCGTCTGTAATAATTTTTCCACCGGCATACGGGCGACGGAGTTCATCCCTTCGACAAAGGCGTTCACCTCGTCCGGCGCGACGTCCGCCTTGAATGCAAGTTCTCTGAGCTTTTGGCCGTTTGCCATTATCTGTGCGGTCGGACCGATAACGATCTTTACGTCGCCCGAGTTTATAACGCCGTAATAGTGGAACAGCGGCGTTGCGTAATACCCCACGTCTGAGGCTATACCGAATATTTCTTTTTTATATATTTCCATCGGATCGCGCGGCAGATATACCGGAAAACTGCGGTAAAACTCTTCTCCGCCCTTATAGACTCTGACCGGTACGCCCGAAAGCTCCGCCGTTGATTTCGCTATATACCTGTAATCAATTCCGCTCACTTTTTCGGCTCCTTTTTCAAATTACATTACCATTATAATATATTCATTACGAAAATGCAAGACTTTTTGCATTTTTTAAGATATAATGTTATTGTGGTCAAACAAGGAGGTATATTGCATTGGATACAGAAAAGATTCTTGCAAAAATGACGGTCGAAGAAAAAGCGGCTCTCGTCTCAGGCACCGATTTCATGTATACGAACCCGATACCGCGGCTCGGCGTGCCGAGTCTCTGCACGTCCGACGGACCGCACGGCCTGCGCAAGCAGAAAGGTTCGGGAGATAACGGTATCAGCGCGTCCGAGCCGGCGACGGCGTTTCCGACCGCCGCCTGCACGGCGTCCGGCTGGAATCCCGATAATCTCCGCAGAATGGGAGAGGCGATAGCTGAAGAATGCCGCTATTACGGCGTGCATACGCTGCTCGGTCCGGGCATGAACATAAAACGCAACCCTCTGTGCGGCAGGAATTTCGAATACTTTTCTGAAGATCCCCTGCTTGCCGGCACGCTCGGGGCGGCGATGGTCGAAGGCGTGCAGTCAAAAGGCGTCGGAGTCTCGCTAAAGCATTTCGCGCTCAACAACAGTGAGAATTACAGATTCATGGGCAATTCCGCGGCGAGCGAAAACGCGATACGCAGTATATACCTCAAACCGTTCGAGTACGCCGTAAAGCGCGCACGTCCGGCGACCGTCATGTGTGCGTACAACCGGATAAACGGCACGTACTGTTCAGAAAACAAACGGCTGCTTACCGGTATCTTACGGGACGAATGGGGTTTCGACGGCGTTGTGATGAGCGACTGGGGCGCGGTGCGCGACAGAGTCGAAGCGCTGAAAGCCGGTCTCGATCTCGAAATGCCGGGCGACACGGCGATCTGCCGCAGAAGGATCCTCGACGCCGTCGCCGACGGGTCGCTCGACGTAAACGATCTCGACAAAGCATGCCGCAATATTTTGAAATGGATCGATAAGTATTACAGACCCGCAAGCGAAACTACGCCGGACTGGGAAGCGCATAACGATCTTTGCGCCGAAATCGCCGCCGACTGCGCGGTGCTGATGAAAAACGACGGCGTACTTCCGCTCGATAAGCGCTCTAAACTGTATATCACGGGCGAGCTTTTCAAAAATATGCGCTATCAGGGCGCCGGCAGTTCCATGATAAACCCGACGTTTCTGACTTCTCCCGCCGACGCTTTTGAGACGAGGGGCATTTTCTCCGTGCCGCTTGACGAATGCGACGCGGCCGTCGTCTTCGCGGGACTTACAGATATGTACGAATCGGAAGGCTGTGACAGAGAAAACATGAAACTGCCCGAAGACCAGCTTTCGGAAATAGATATGCTGTGCGAGACCGGCAAAAAAGTCGTCGTCGTGCTGTTCGACGGTTCTCCCGTCGAGCTGCCATTTGCCGACAAAGTTTCGGCGATACTCAATATGTATCTGCCCGGGCAGAACGGTGGGACCGCGGTCGCTGATCTGCTGTTCGGCGACAAAAATCCGTCCGGAAAGCTCGCCGAAACGTGGCCGGTCCGGTATGAAGACGTGCCCGGTCACGACACGTTCGGCAAAAGCGTCGTCGAGGTCTACGCGGAAGGCGTTGAAGTCGGTTACAGATACTATAATAAACATAACGTACCCGTCCGTTATCCGTTCGGTTTCGGTCTGTCGTATACGACTTTTGAAAAGACCGACTGGATAAAAGACAAAAACTCCTATTCTCAGACAGTAACGAATACAGGCGGCCGTTTCGGCGCCGAGGTCGCACAGCTTTATATCGGCGGCGAGCTGTGCGGATTTGAAAAAGTTTATTTACAACCGGGCGAGTCGAAGACGGTGACCGTCACGGTCGACGACGGACAGAAGACGGTCTATTCCGACGAATTTACCGTGCCCGATCCGCCGCCGAAACTGCCGATAACGCTCGAATCGCGTTTTTCCGATCTGCGTCAGACGTTTTTCGGCAGGATACTATATAAAGGTATGATGTCTTACGCCGACGGCGAGCTGAAAAAAGCAAACAAAATGCCGGACGGGGCCGATAAAAACAACGCGATAAAAGGCGCTCTGTTTCTGAAACGCATATTCGACAGCAATTCTCTGCGCTCCCTCTCGATGTCGGCGGGAAGATCTCTTCCGTACAACGTCGCGTCGGGCTTGGTTGAGATATCGAACGGACGGCTGATCCGCGGGCTTCGCCTTATACTCACGCCGATCAAAGTACCGAAACTTCCGAAGGAGGAAAAAGAATAATGAAACTTCCGAGCAGCCTTGTAAAATCGCCCGACGTTACGAAAAAAGAAAAATGGCTCGGGTATCTCATAGGTCCCGCCGGAGCGCTGCTCCTCAACGCCGTGCTCGCAACGTATCTGAACGTCTATTATACCGACGTGCTTAAACTTAAAGGACTGTGGGGTGGTCTGTTTCTCTTCATATTCCCGATAGTTTCAAAAGTCATCGACGCGGTCACGAACATCTTTATGGGAAGAGTTATCGACCGGACGAAAACGAAAGAAGGCAAGGCGCGTCCGTGGCTGTTCTTATCGGCGTTTCTCGTACCGCTGACCGCCGTTCTTCTCTTCACCGTGCCCGAATCGAGCGATACCGTAAAAGTCATCTGGGTCATACTGTCTTATAACCTGTTTTACTCGTTTGCATATACGATATTCAATATGAGCCACAGTCTCATGGTGCCGCTGTCGACGAGAAACGGCAAAGACAGAGGCGGCCTTTCCGTATTCAACCAGATCACGACGATAATGATGTCGGGAATACTCGTAGCTCTCGTCTTTCCCATGATCATCATGCCGGCGATAGGGGTCGACAAAGCGAAATGGATAACGCTCATGGCGATAATATCCATAGTCGCGCTGCCTCTGACGCTGCTCGAATATTTCTTTACGAAAGAACGTCTTACCGAAGAAGCCGACGACAAGACCGATAAAACTCTGTCGTTCAAAGACGCTGCAAAGATCATATTCGGCGATAAATACATGGTTCTCATCTACCTGTATTTCTTTGTCTATACTGTCGGTATGTGTATGAAGAACATAGGCCTCGTATATTACTGCAACTATGTTCTCGGCACTTATAACGACGGCGTTACGCAGATGCTCGTTTCGGTCATCGGCGGCATCCCCATGGGTATCGGTATATTCGCCGTCTGGCCGCTCGCAAAGCGTTTCGGCAAGCGAAACGTCACGATGTGGGGATTCGTTTTATACGCGACAGGTTCGCTCATATGCTGGATATTCCCGACGAACATGGTATTGGTGCTCGTCGGTCAGTTCATCAAGAACATCGGCGGTCTGCCGTGCGCTTACGTGTTCATGGCTCTGTTCGCCGACTGCCTTGATCATCTTGAATGGAAGACGGGCAGACGCGTCGACGGCAATGCGATGTCGATATACAACATCATCGCCGTGGCGATGGTCGGCATCATCACCGGCGTTTTCAACCTGCTGCTTTTCAAGACCGGTTACATAGAACCGATGGAATTCAAAGCCGTAGCCGACGCGGGCTACCCCGCCATATCCGAAGCGGCGTCGCTTATCGGCGACAGAATACCGCAGATCGCGCTCGAACTCATCAAGCCTGACGGCAAAGGCATATACACCGTCGCGTTTGAACAACCCGAGGCTGTCGGGCGTATGTTCACTCTCGCGTTCGTCGGTATCGAAGTATTCACCGGCGTTATATCCGCCGTGATACTGAGATTCATAAACGTAGAAAAGACGATAGACAGTGAACAGGCGGAGATCAAAGCGCGGCACGCCGCGAACAAGCAGGAGGCGGAAGCGGAATGAAAGCTGTAAAATTACATACCGAATACCTGATAAACCCTCTCGGTATCGACATACCGCGTCCTCGCCTTATGTGGAACTGTGAGGGCGGTATAAAGCAGACCGCTTATCGCATAGTGACCGAAAAGTGGGACAGCGGCAAAATCCCAAGCGCTTCTATGTATGCCGAATATCCGGTCGATACAGCCGACCGCGAACGCGTTACGTGGAAAATAACTCTGTGGGACGAAAACGGAGAACCCGGCGAGATCAGCGAAGCTTTTTTCGAGAACGGCATATCGTCATGGCGAGCGAAATGGATAACGGGCGGCTATAAGGTAAAAAAGAAAAACAGATATCCGGTCGACTGTTTCCGCAAAACGTTCAGCGCCGGAAAACCCGTCAAAGCGGCGCGGCTCTATATCACCGCGTGCGGTCTGTATGAAGCGAAGATAGACGGCGTAAAAGTCGGCAGTTTCTGCCTCGCGCCGGGTCACACCGATTACCGCAGGCGCGTACAGTATCAGACGTATGACGTGACCGGAATGATTAAGCGCGGCGAAAACGCTCTCACGGTACAGCTTGCCGACGGATGGTACCGCGGCTCGTGCGGCGCGTGGGGACGCAGAAATCAGTACGGATCGGAAACGAAACTGCTCGCGCAGCTCGAGATAACTTACGAAGACGGCGCGGTTCAGACCGTTTGTACCGACGAAAGCTGGCAATGGTCAAACGACGGCCCGATACGCTTTGCTGACAACAAAGACGGTGAGACCGTCGAATCGTTCCGCTCCCCGTCGTATTCAAAAACCGCCAAAGTCACGCGTCACGGCACAGTACCTGTCTGTTCAAATAACGTACAGGTCGGCGAGCACGAAACGTTCGCACCGATCCTGATCACAACGCCGTCCGGCAAAAAAGTGCTCGATTTCGGGCAGAATATAGCGGGATATATACGTTTTTCGATGAACGCTCACGAAGGGGACTGCGTCGTTCTGCGCTTCGGCGAGATGCTCGACCGTAACGGCGAATTCACGCAGAAGAATTTTCAGCTGTCATATAAAGAACGCACAACTCCGCTTCAGCGTATAGACTATACCTGCAAAGAAGGCTTGAACGAGTATAAAACGACGTTCGCCGTCTTCGGTTTCCGTTACGCGCTTATTGAGACGGAAGCGCCTTTCGATCCTTCAGACTTTACCGCCGTCGCCGTTTATTCCGATCTTGAGCAAACGGGAACGTTTGACTGCTCGAACGAACTGCTCAACCGCTTTTTCGACGCAGCGTTATGGTCTGCGAAAGGCAATCACCTCGACGTGCCGACAGACTGTCCTACAAGAGAACGGCACGGCTGGTCGGGCGACGCGCTGATATTCGCAAATACGGCAAGCTATCTCTTCAATTTCGCGCCGTTTTCACGCAAATACGTAAACGATCTGAACGACGCACAGCATAAAAACGGCTGTTTTACTCAGATAGCTCCCGTCGGCGGCGTCGATTTCTATATGAGACCTATGGACGGCTCGGCGGGCTGGTCGGACGCCGGCGTGCTTATACCGTGGACGGTATACGTTAAATACGGCGACAGGCGTATACTTGAGCGGAATTATGAAAATATGCGCAGATTCGCGTTATACAAAATAAGGTCGATCGGCAGACTGTATCCGACTGCAAAGCCGACGGGCGTCGGTATAAAATATCGCGGTTCGATCTCCAATTATGGTCAGTCGTACGGAGAATGGGCGGAGCCCGTCGACGTCAACGCTTTCTCGGTATCAGATTTCATATCGCCGCATCCCGAGGAAACTACGGCTTATATCGTTTATATGCTGCGTCACATGGTAAAGATCGCCGGCATACTCGGTAAAACGGACGACGCGGCTTTATATGAAAAGTACGCGGAAAAAGCGGTAAAAGGTTACAGGACGCTCGTCAGAACTAAAAAATACAGCCTCGATACCGACAGGCAGGCGAAACTCGTAAGACCGCTTTATATGGATCTGCTTGACGAAGAACAGGCCGAATTTGCAAAAAAGCGTCTTATAAAAGCGCTCGACAAATACGGCTGGCGGCTCGGCACGGGCTTTTTATCCACTCCTATGATACTTTACGTTCTTTCTGATATAGATACGGAATACGCTTACCGTCTTCTTGAAAACGAAGAGATCCCCGGCTGGCTCTCCATGCCTAAGCACGGCGCGAACACGGTTTGGGAAAGCTGGGAGGGTCCGTACAAGTCCGACGGCGGTACAGATTCGCTGAACCACTACTCGAAAGGCGCGCTCGTCGAATGGCTATTCTCCTTTATGTGCGGCATCAACGTCACGGGCGAAAACCGATTTACAATCTCACCTCATCCGGGCGGCGGATTCACGTACGCAGAAGCCCGCTACGAAAGCGTATACGGCGCGGTCGTCAGCCGGTTTGACAGAACGATAGGTAATACGGTCTATACAGTGACCGTTCCGTGCGGATGCACGGCCGAAGTCATACTGCCGGGCGGCAAGACGTTTACGGCAGGACCCGGAGTACATACCTATACAGAATAAAAACTAAACGCGGCGTGCAGACGGAATGTGCGCCGCGTTTTTGTAATTTTTATATTCGGATACTTGACAAAATGAATAAATGAAATATAATTATAGATAGATTTATACTTACGCGAGGTAACCGAATGAAAAGAATAATTGCATTTTTGCTTGTGATCTTCACGCTTTCCGCGCTTGCGGCGTGCGGCGGCGCTAAACCTGCCGATACCGCGGCAGACACGAAAACCCAGGCAAACACTCAGCCTGCTCAGACGTCCGCACTGACGGAAAATCCTTCCGACCCGGGCGCCGATACGAAAGCGGCAGAGACCGAAACGCAGAGTGGCAAAGAACCGATCGCCGGCAGTGAAGGTCTTGCGGTATCCGAATCGATAGACGAATGCAGGATAACCGGCTTAGGCACGAGCACCGAAAAAGATATCGTGATCCCGTCGCATATTAACGGCAAACCGGTAACGCTTATTGACGAATGCGCTTTTCAGGAAAACAAGGAGATAACGAGCGTCGTCATTCCCTGGACGGTCAAAAAGATCGACGAAGACGCTTTCGCGGGATGCACGGCTCTTGTTTCCGTCACTTTTTCGGAAGGTCTCGAATACATAAGCGAAGGCGGCTTTTACGGATGTTCTTCGCTTACGAAACTTACTTTGCCTGCGTCGCTGATAAGCGTAGGCAACCGCGGTTTTGCTTACTGCGGAGCTCTGACCGAGTTAACTTTTCTCGGCAATACGACCGTTGTAAACAGCGGATTTAATGATTGCGAGAATCTCAAATCCATTGTATTTGAAGGCAAAACGGGCGAGTCTTATATGATACGCGACAACGCTTTTCAAAGCATCAAAGCTCTTGAACGCCTTGTGCTTGCTCCGGGACTTACGGAGATCGGATCCTGGAATTTCTCCGAATCCTCGCTTCTGAAAGCGGTATTCCTTCCCAAATCGATCACCAAGCTCGGCGCCTGCGCGTTTCTGCGTTCGGGTGTTGAAAAAGTATATTACGAGGGCACGGAGGAAGAATGGAAAAACGTGACGGTTAAAGAAGCGACGTTCACACCTGAAATAATATACAATTCAAGCCCTGAAGACGTAAAATGATGAAGCTGTTGAAAATCACGTCGCTTATACTCGTCATCGCCGCCGTCATCTCTGTTTTCGCCGGATGCGGAGCCTTTATAAGAAAGAATAACAGAACGGACGGTTCAGACGGCAGACCTACCGGCAAACGTGCTGAAGCGGATACCGTCAGGCTCTCTTCCGCGCTTGAGGGCGCAAAGCCGGGCGACAAGTTCGATCTCGGCGCGTGGGAACAGGACGGCAGCGCCAAAAACGGCGCGGAAGGCATATCGTGGACCGTTCTTTATCAGGGCGTAGGCAAAGCGCTCGTGCTCGCAGAAAACGTTCTCGAATACGTTTATTTCAAAAATCCCGACAAAGACGTCAAATTTGCGCGCTGTCTATACAGAGATTCGGATATAAGAGCGTATCTGAACTCCGATTTTTACACTAACGCTTTCACGGAAAACGAAAGATCGGTCATTTTAAAATCGTCGATAAAGACAAATTACGTAGAAGACTATCAGAACAAAACGTACGTGACGGAAGACAGAGTGTTTCTTCTGTCGGTAGACGAAGTCTCGAGATACGTGATCGGTGACGGCACCCGTCTGCACGGTATACCGACCGATTATCTCAACAGCAGATACGGCAAATACATGAGCCCTCTGCAGGACGTGCCGGGAATCGAAAAAGCTATGTCGTGGTGGCTGCGCGATATGGGTTCTGACTCGGGCAGCGCCGCGTACGTCGCGGGCTTCGGCAAAAAGCCGGATACGATCGGCTGGGATATCGACAGCCGTGCCGGTCTCCGCCCCGCCATGTGGATCGTATATAACGAAACCGACATGAAGGCTTATGAAAACGGGCAGATAGAACCGAAGCCCGATCGGGAGCTTGACGGGAAGATCGCTTCTCTGCAAGTCAGAGACAGGTTCGCTTTCGGCAGATACGATCTTGATCCGTATGAACTGAACGGTTATGAAGATTTCGAATGGCTCGTACTCGGTGAAGACGACTCTTCTCTTCTGATCATGTCGGTCGGGCGAACGGAGCAGATGCCGTTTTTCGAGCGGTCGGGAGACGCGGTACCCGAAAAAGTCAACTGGGCTGTATCTACTCTTCGCGCATACATAAACAGTGCAGACTTTATAAACGGACTTTTCAGCCCGCAGGAAAAGGCTAAGCTGCTTCTTACTCACGTCACTACCGACGAATCCGCTTCTCTGTCTTACGGGCGCGACCCCGGCGGCGATACGGACGACTTTCTGTTCATACCGGAACGGGCGGAAATCGAAAGATATTTCCCGGATGAAGCGGCAAGAGGCCTCGGCGGCACGGCGACTTACTGGCTCCGCTCACCGGAGGGAAGTCTGCCGTATATGTATTACGTGTACGGCGACGGCAGATTCGGATCGAATGAAGCTTATGCTTACAGCGGCGTCAGACTTATGGCGCGCATCAAAAAATAAGAGGTGTAATTATGAAAAAAATACTTTTGATTTTCACTGCGGCGCTCCTTCTTTTCGCTCTTACGTCGTGCGGCCTGATTTTTTCAATTCTTGAAGACGAAACCGACGAGCCGGATCAAATAAAGAACGGTAAAACGGTCGAATTCAACGGCGATTCGCTCGTTTTGGATTATGAAACGCACCACGGAAGCTTATTTTATAAGATCGATTTACCCGAAATGCACACCGATACCGTCGGCTCGTTCTGCAATGTCAGCTATATGCAGGAAGGAGACGTCGCTTTCGATATAAGACTCGTGTATTATGCAGGTAAGACCGTCGACGAAGTTATGGATGGCAGCGAGTACGTTATGAGCGAAAAGACCGTTAACGGACTTACTTACAAGTATTTCGAATACGTCGATAACGACCGTCCGGGACACACTTACGTATATAATTTCGACGGTACGACTTATACGTTAAGCTTCGTTTCCGCACACGATATGACAAGCCTTGAAAACGGATTTCTTGAGGCCGTCAGATTTGACGCTGCCGAATAAAAACAGTATGAAAGGATTCATAGTTATGAAAAAACTGATATGTTTACTGCTTGCTCTCGTAATGCTCGCCGCGGCGCTTTCCGGCTGCGTCGGCCCCGCCGCATCTCCGGATGATACGGGATCAGTCAAACCGTCCGATACGAAAAACAGCGGTTCGAACGAGAACAATCAAGGCGGTCAGCACGGCGGCGAGACCGGCTCCGTCGCTTCTCTGCTCGAGAATGCAAAGATCGGCGACACGTTCGAATTCGGCAAATGGGAACAGGACGGCAAAAACGGCGGCGAACCGATAAAGTGGATCGTTTTGTGTCAGGACGTCGGCAAAGCGCTCGTCCTGTCCGACAAGATACTCGAATGCGATTATTTCAAAAAAGGAACGGACGATCAGCCGTATCAGCCGTGTCTGTACAAAGATTCCGACGTACGCGCTTTCCTTACCGGCGAGTTCTATAACAATGCGTTTTCCGACGCCGAGAAATCAATGATACTAACCTCAAAAATAACGACCGAGTATAAAGACGAGCATTACAACGAGCTTACGTACGAGACCGAAGACAAAGTCTTCGCGCTCTCGAGAGGCGAAGCGGCGAGATACGTCTGCGGCGCCGGTACGGCTGTGTTCGGGCTTCCGACAAAACGTATCGAAGACGATAACCCTTATGAGATGAGCTCTATCACCCCGGTCGAAGGCATCGAAAAAGTCATGTCATGGTGGCTGCGCGACATGGTAGGCGACTCTTCGAAATACGCGGCGGTAATATACGCGTCGAATACGCAGAAATCGACAAATAATCTGAACGTATGGAAAAAAGCCGGCGTACGTCCCGCGATGTGGATAGTCTATAACGAAGCCGATATGAACGGCTATGCGGAAGGCAAAGTACAGCCAAAAGCCGACGCGGCGCTCGATCAGAAGATCGCTGCTCTGAAAATCGGCGACAGGATCGAATTCGGCTCATACGACGTCGATCCTTACAGCATGAACGGCTACGAGCGTCTCGTATGGACCGTTGTAGACGCAGACGACGAGAGCTTCACGCTTATAGCGACGGATACCGTAGCCAAAATGGAGTTCATGACGAGCCCCGACGGCGGCAATCTTGAAGAGGCGACCTGGGCTGAATCCGATATACGCAAATACGTAAACAGCGTCGGTTTCATAAAATCAACTTTCACCCCGCAGGAAGAAGCAAAGCTGCTTATAACGCACGTCAAAACGTCGGGATACGACGACCGCACCGGCGGCGACGAGACCGACGACCGTCTGTTCATACCGGATGTATCAGAGATAAACAAGTATCTATCAGACAGCGAAAAAGGCATCGCTGCTAAGAGATACTGGCTTCGTTCACCCGAATCGTGGGCGCCGTATATCGCCTTTGTATACTCGGACGGAACCATAGGTTCATCCAAGCCGACCGAATCTCTCTACGTCAGGCTCATGGTTCGCATCAAAAAATAATCAGTTTCATAAAAGATAAAATCGCCGGCGAAGAACCCGCCGGCGATTTTTGCCGTTATAATAGATATATTGCAACAACTTATATTATTTACAGGTCAGCTTGATATTTGATATGTAAACGCTTGAAATAACAAAAGTGAAATGTCTCGCTTCGCTCGATGTGAAATATTTGCCTGTCGGCAAATATGAAATATTCGGCTTGCGCCGAATGTGAAATGAAATTTGCCCTTAACATTCGCGCAGCGAATATTTCACACGCGAAGCGTATTTCACATGCCGCAGGCATATTTCACTTGCCCGAAGGGCAAATTTCGTTGAAAAAACCGTTCCGAGAGGAACGGTTTTTTCTGGCCTACCCAGGGGGACTCGAACCCCCAACCGTCAGAATCGGAATCTGATACTCTGTCCAATTGCGCTATGGGTAGTTTTATACGTTGAATCTTATCACAACGACGTCGCCGTCGCGGAAGACGTAGTCTTTGCCTTCGCTTCTGATAAGTCCTTTTTCCTTTGCAACGGCGAGGCTGCCGCCGATGGCGATGAGATCGTCATACGCGATGACCTCGGCTCTTATGAAGCCGCGCTCCATATCCGAATGTATCTTGCCCGCCGCCTGAGGCGCCTTTGTGCCGTTTCTTATCGTCCACGCTCTGACCTCTTTAGGTCCGGCGGTGAGAAAGCTGATAAGGCCGAGTATACGGTAGCTCGCTTTGATTAGTTTGTCGAGACCGCTTTCTTCAATGCCGAGATCACAAAGAAACTCTTTCTTTTCATCCGGTTCGAGCTCCGCAAGCTCCGCTTCCATAGACGCGCAGATCGGTATTATCTCGGACCCTTCCGCGTCGGCGTAGGCTTTGAGCTTCTTATACTGTTCGTTATTCGAAAGATCCGAACCTATCTCGTCTTCCGCGATATTCGCGGCGTAGATCACCGGTTTTGCCGAAAGCAGCGGCGCGGTATCGAGCATCGCTTTTTCGTCATCAGTGCACTTTATCGCTCTCGCGCTCTTGCCTTCGTTCAGCTCTTTCGTGACTCTTTCAAAGAAAAGCGACTCCGTCTCGAACTTTTTGTCCGCTTTCATCATTTTTCTCGCCTTGTCGGCTCTGCGCTCGGCGATCTCTATATCCGAAAGTATCAGTTCGGTATTGATCGTCTCGACGTCGCGTATCGCGTCGATACTGCCGTCTACGTGAATGACGTTTTCGTCTTCGAAGCATCTTACGACGTGAACTATCGCGTCGACTTCTCTGATATGCGACAGGAATTTGTTTCCGAGACCTTCGCCCTTCGACGCGCCGCGGACCAGACCTGCGATATCTACGAATTCAACTATCGCGGGCGTGTATTTTTCGGGTTTATATATTTCAGCGAGCTTGTCGAGCCGTTCGTCCGGCACGCATACGACGCCGACGTTCGGATCGATCGTGCAGAACGGATAATTCGCCATTTCGGCTCCTGCTCCGGTTATCGCGTTGAACAGAGTGCTTTTTCCGACGTTGGGGAGTCCTACAATACCAAGTTTCATAAGGATACCTTCTTTTTTCGATTGCACAGATATTATAACGCGCTTTTGACCTTATTGTTTGACGTGGCTGTGAAATATAAATGAATTTTTATTATTTTATTTAATATATTTAATTGCTGTCATTTTAAGATTTACACTATCTTAATATTTTTGTTACAGTTATTTCATCCATTTTTACGCAAATGTTATATAATGAACTTAGTGAAAAAAATCACGATTTTAACAAAATATTATTTCATCGGAGGTACAAACAAATGATGGGAACAAAAATACTCGTTGTTGACGACGACATCAACATCTGCGAAACTTTACGCGTTTATTTCGAACACGAAGGCTATGAAGTCAAGACTGCAAACGACGGCGCACAGGGCGTCGAATACTTCAAAATGTACGAACCCGACATCGTCCTGCTCGACATAATGCTGCCGAAGAAAGACGGCTGGGCGGTCTGCCGCGAGATCCGTGAAGTATCTTCAAAGCCGATCATAATGATCACCGCGAAAGGCGAAGTTTTCGACAAGGTCCTCGGCCTTGAAATGGGCGCTGACGATTTCGTCGTCAAGCCGTTCGATCTCAAAGAACTCGCAGTACGTATCAAAGCCGTTCTCCGCCGCTGCAACTCTCATGACAGTCAGTCGAGCGAAGAGGTCATCAAATTTGAGAACATCGAGATCAGCCTGCAGAAATACGAACTCAAGCTCAAAGGCAAGAGCGTCGATATTCCGCCTAAGGAACTCGAGCTTCTCTATTTCCTCGCATCCAACTACAACCGCGTTTTCACGCGCGATCAGCTCCTTGACAAGGTATGGGGCTTCGACTATCTCGGCGACAGCCGTACGGTCGACGTGCACGTAAAGCGTCTGCGTGAAAAACTCGAAGGCGTTTCCGACAAGTGGATACTCAAAACCGTTTGGGGCGTCGGTTATAAATTCGAAATTCTTCAATAAGAGACTCGCGTCATCAGGGGTTTCGCTTTCGCGGAACCCCGTTTATGACTTTTGACTGGAGGTAACACCTTGTTTCGAAGTATCACTACGCGATATATAACGGCTTTTATGGTCATTATCATCGTCGGATTCGTCGCTCTCGGGATCATTCTTTCGTCGTTCGCTTCGAGCTATTCACAAAACATGAAAGACGATTCTATGAGGTCCACGCGTGACACGCTGATCTCATATCTCAGCACGGGATATAAAGCGTCTCTTACGACGGATTTCGGCGCGTACATCTATTTTTCCGACGTTTCATTGACCGTGAAGCATATAATCGCCGCAGTCAATCAGGATATTTACGTTCTGATAGCTGATTCGTCCGGCATGATACAGATGACCGTTTCGGCACCTGACGGTATCGACAACGGGCAGAAGCTGCCGCAGAATACGGTTTACACAATAAAAAGCGGCGAGACCTTTGAGAAATATACCGACCTCGACGGATTTTTCGGATCAAAAGCGCTCGTTTACGGCGGTACGGTCGAAGACCGTTCCGGCGCGACGGCGGGCATCGTTTTAGTCTGTTCTAACTCGCCGAGCATTTCGGGTTTTGCCGAAAAGACGGTGCAGACGGTCGTGATCGCCATAATCTGGGTCGCGGTCGCCGCGCTTATTTCGGTCATATTCATTACCGATAAGATCATAAGCCCGATAAAGCAGATGTCCGAGGCCGCCAAGTCGTTTTCGCAAGGCAATTTCGACGTTCGCGTACCTGTCAAGGGCAACGACGAGGTCGCCGAACTTGCGGACGCGTTCAACAACATGGCGTCGTCGCTTGAAAAGAACGAGGATATGAGACGCGCGTTTCTCGCAAACGTCAGCCACGATCTGCGCACGCCTATGACGACGATTGCCGGTTTCGTCGACAGCATACTTTCAGGCGCAATACCGCCTGAAAAACAGAACGATTATCTCGAAATAGTATCGAGCGAGGTAAAGCGTCTTGCGCGCCTCGTCAATTCCCTGCTCGATATCTCGCGCATCCAGGCGGGCGACAGAAAATTCGTCAAAGTTCCGTTCGATATCTGCGAGATGTCGCGCGAGATAATCATATCTCTCGAACAGCGGCTCGAGGCGAAAAATCTCGACGTCAGATTCGAGCCGGAAGAAGACAAGATGTACGTCAACGCCGACAGAGACGCCATTTATCAGGTATTATACAACATCTGCGACAACGCCGTCAAGTTCTCTAAAAAGGGCGGTATCTACCGTATATCGCACATTAAGCGCGACAACAAAATATATACCGCGGTATATAACGAAGGTCAGGGCATTTCAAAAGAAGATCTGCCGTTCGTTTTCGACCGCTTCTACAAAAGCGACAAGAGCCGCGGTCTCGACAAGACGGGCGTTGGTCTCGGTCTTTATATAGTCAAGACCATTGTCAATTCGCACGGCGAAGAGATCTGGGTCAACAGCGCCGCGGGCGAATACTGCGAATTCGTGTTCACTCTCGCTCCGGCGGACGCTCCGGCTCCGAAGAAAAAGACGCCGAAGACCGAAGGCGAAACGTTATCAAATTGATTTTTTGTAAACATTTTTCGTGTATTTTATTCAATACACATCTTTCAAGATTTATTCAAAAACTGCGGATATAATAAAATATAAGCAATCCTAACAATACGTTTCGGTAAAATTATGCAGGACACTACCCCTAAAAACAAAAATACCGCCGCCGACGAAGCCTCCGAGGCTTCATACGGCGGATCGCGGTATAAAAGAAATTACGATAAATACAAGGCGAGCGGAACTAAAGGCGACGCTTTGAAAAGTTCGTCCGTCAACGGCGGTGTCATTACAGCCGTTTCGGTCGCAGCGTTCGTTCTGCTTATCGTTTGTCTTGCGCTTTTTGTCGTAAACACTATCTTGCAGACGAAGGGCATGAGCCTTTTCGCCGTGTTTTCGCACGCCTCCGAAACAGCGCCGCTGCCGCCTCAAACCTCCGAACAGACCTCTGACAAGGCCGCCGGAGCCGCGCTTGACGAGACGGTAACGGTCGAAATAACCAATCAGACGGGCTCGGTCAGCGGCCGCGGCGTCGTTCTCACCGCGGACGGATATATAGTGACCTGCTCCGATCTTATATCCGGAGCGTTGAATATCAGCGTCGTTTTATTCGACGGCAGGGTCGCGCCGGCATATGCCGTTGGTCTCGACGAGAGCAAGGGCGTAAGCGTTATAAAGGCCGACGTGGAAGGTCTGTCTGTCGCTAGGATCGGCGATTCTTCGGCCGTTTCAGTCGGCGAAACGCTCTTCACCTCTGACGTATCGGGAAAGACGCTTGCGGAAAACTCGTTTGCCGGCATAGTCTCTTCCGACGCTCGCGTAAAGTTGTCCGGCAAAGTCGCCTGCCCGATCGGCTGTCCCGTTTTGAACGCTTCGGGCGAAGTAGTCGCGATAATATCCGGTCCCGATCAGGCGATACCGATGAGCGAAGCGCTTACCTCGATCAACGAGATGATCAATTCAGGCAACGCGATGCTCGTAACGGACGAAAGCTCCGCTGAGATCGACTTGCTCGGTATAACGGTGAGGTCCGTGACCGATCAGCTTTCCGACATTTACAACATACCGACAGGCTGTTACGTCGTGAACGTATCGGTCATAGGTTCGCCGATCAAGAAAGGCGACATAATAGTATCCGCCGACGGTAAGACCGTCTCCGACGCGGAACAGCTCGCCGCCGCTCTCTCTTCTTCGGGCAGTCTTTCGGTTTACAGAACGAACAGATATATAGATATCGCGTATTGACGGTGAATATATGAGATCTAATTCAAGTTCAGCCGTCAGAATACTGATCGCCGCTGCAGTCGTCTGCGCGGCGGTCGCGGCGGTACTCTTAATAATGAACGCCGTAAACGCCGGCTCTCCCGCCGTTACGGACGTTCCTGCCACGGAAATGCGTACTTACGCGAAATTCTACGACGGTTACTGCATAAAACTGCTCGCCGCCGATAACGACGGGCTGCCGTTCGATATAAACGCTTATTTCGACGAGAGCGGCACGGCGTGGCTTTTTCTGCCCTCCGGCGCGAACGCCTCCGCTTTGATTGCGAGAGTGTACGACGAGGATCTCAACGAGACCGACGCGGTAAACGTCAGATGCGGGCTGAACAAGACCGGAAAGATAGAATTCGAGAATACTTCTTTGCAGATCGGCGTTATGCAGACCGATCTGCCTTCTCTGTGTATAGACCTTGACGGCGAAAGCCCGACTCTGTACGATATAGTGTCGGACAAGTATAAAAGTGTTACCGGCTACGGCGATACCGCTCTGTACGTGCCCGCCGCGGCCGCGAAAGAATACGGATGCGACGAAGTGTTCATATCCGGCGATGAAGACGATTCTCAGCCCGGCTCGGTCACCCTGAAAGGCAGAGGCCATTCGAGCTGGATGTATCTCGACAAAAAGAACTTCACGCTGAAATTCGAAAAGAGCGTTTCTCTGCTCGGCATGTCGAAATCCAAAAGCTGGGCGCTCGTATCGAACCACTTCGACAGATCGCTTATACGCAACATGATCGTAAACGACGTTGCCTCCGCGCTCGGATTCTATACCGAATACAGATGCGTGGAGCTCTACGTCAACGGCGATTACTGCGGTTCTTATCAGCTGACGGGCAAAATAAAAATCAGCTCGTCGCGCGTGAACATAACCGATCTTGAAAAGAAAAACGAAACTCTCGCAGGCGACTCGTATCCCCCGTCATCTGCCGTGACGGTCGATCTGACGTGCGGAGCAACAGTCAAATACTGGGAGGGACTCGAATCTCCCGACGACGTGACGGGCGGCTACCTGATCGAAGTCGATATAGCTTCGAGGGCAAAAAAAGAGACGAGCTACGTAAAGACGTCGCGGGATAAATATTTTATTGTCACATCGCCTGAATATCTGTCGCGCGAAGAGGCGTTTTACCTCGGCGAATTTCTTCAGGGCTTTGAAGACGCTCTGTATTCTCCCGACGGTTACAATCACAGCGGCAAACACTTTACCGAATACGCAGATATAAAAACTCTCGCTCTGCGTTATCTCGTCGACGAGATGTGCCGAAACCCAGACGGCGGCGAAACGAGTACGTTTTTCTATAAAGACAGCGACAAAAAAGACGGCAAACTCTATTCCGGCCCGTTGTGGGACTACGATCTTGCCATGGGCAACTATTCGGGCTTTTCCGCAACGGACGGTTTTGAGACGAAAAACAGGTTTTACTATCCTGAGCTTTTCAAGCACGAGGAATTCAAAAAAGAAGTCAAAGCGCGTTACGGCGAGGTCAAGGCGCTGCTCGAAGCCGCCGCCGGCAAAAAAGCCGACGAATTCAAAGAATACATAAAAAAGAGCGCCGATATGAATTTCAAACGGTGGGACTGCATGGGCAAGGAGATAAGAGTCGCGCCGGAAAAGGCGGCGAAATCTTTCGATCAGGCGTGTTCTTACGTCAAAGACTTCATAAAAGCGCGTTTGCGCTGGCTCGACAAAAATCTGTATAACGAACTGTAATAAAAAAGGGCTGATCACGTCAGTCCTTTTTTAACGTCTTTTGTGCTTCGCGGATAAGTTTCAGCGCATCAGCGGCGTTAGCGTATTTCCCGGAAAACCGCTCGAATGAATCGACTGTGACTATGCGTTCGGCGTATCCTTCGGGTTCGTTATACTCGGTCACGGCGACGGAATAGTTATCGGCGTAAACGCCGGCGCTTTCACGATCCGCGACGCCGTACGTATAATCAAGCCCTTTGAACTGCGCTTCGATATACTCTCTGCCGGTATTCTCCGCCGCTGATTTCAGATATCCTGCGAGCGAATCGCAGTTATAAAACTCAGTACCGGTGCCGAACAGCTCCGCTTCGCCGCTTATCACGATCATTCTGTAAAGCGCCGCCGCGGTTATCTCGTCCTTAAGCGGATCCCCGGCCTGTTCGCTCCACGCTTTCATAAGCGCCGAGGCGACGTCATGCGCATAACCGCTTTTATAGATCTTTCCATAATAATAACCGTAAGTCTGCGAAAACTCTTTGAAATCGGAGCATCCGTCGGAATAAGTCAGAAGCAGAGCCGGCAGCTTGTCAGCCGATGCGTCTTCGAGCTTTTTGATCTGATCCTGAGACGCGCCGTCTTTTATTCTGTCGGTGCTGCCGACAGAGTAGCTGCTGCCCGACGGAGGCGCGTAGTTTTTCATCCTGTTGACAATGATATTGAACCATATTATAAAAGCGAGCGCAAGAGCTGCCGAAACGACGGTGCGGAAGGTCTGCGAATAAAACAGACCGGTTCTATGCCTTTCTTTATACGAATACTCTTCGGGCTTATCGTACCTTATATTCCGTTCGAGGCTTTTCGCTTTCGTTCTGAGTTCTTTTTCCAGTTGTTCGTAATCGTATTTTTTCATTTTTTACCCTCCGAATCTGCGATCTTGCGTAATCCCCTGTAATAAGAGGATTTTACCGTCGAGAGCGGGATCCCGAGCATGGCGGATATCTCGTCGAGCGAATATCCGTAGAAAAAGTAAAGGGTGATGATCTTTCTCGTGCGTTTGTCAAGCGCGGCGCGTGAGAGCGTGTCGAAGAAGCCGAGATCTCCGTCTGACGCTGTATCGGCAAAGCAGTCCTCAAGGTCGTCGAGGTTTACGTACATACGCGACTTTGATCTGAGTTTTTTCGCCTCGTTGTACGTTATCGTCAGCATCCAAGCGTCGAACTTGTCGTCGTTGTTCAGTTTGCTGAGATTCTGCCACGCGAGAAGCACGGCGTTGCCGACCGCGTCTTTCGCGTCTTCTTCGTTTCGCGTTACGGACAGAGCGGAAATAAAGAGCTTCTTTTCGATACTTCCGAGCCGCGCCGTGAACATCGATTCCGTCACGATCTCACCCCCCTGTATATCAGATACGAAATGCGGGCAAAAAAGTTTCACCGTTAACGGCATTAATTAAATTTATTTTATTTCTTCAAAATCCACTCTGCGTCTCTGCACGTCCGCCGAGACGACTTTGATTCTTACACCGAGTCCGACCGAGTAGACTTTGCCTGCGTAGACGATCGTCTGCCTGTCCTCGTCGTACTTGTATGCGTATCTGTTTTCGAACGCTATGAACCCTTCGCAGGTGTTTTCGAGGCGCACGAATACGCCGCCGGGTATCACCGACGATACGGTGCCGGTGAACTCTTCGTCGATATGACGGCTCATATAATCGGCGCGGTACAGATCTTCCATATCGCGCTCGAGCTCGAGAGCAGCCTGCTCGCATTCGTTAGAACGTTCGGCGCTGACGCGCGCGGAGATCTCAAGCTCGTATTTTCTCTTATTCGATCCGGCTCTTACAAGCAGGTTTTTGATCGATCTGTGGACGAACAGATCGGGGTAACGCCTTATGGGCGACGTGAAATGACAGTAATTCTCCGCCCCGATACCGTAATGCGGCATCGGTACGCTCTCATACTTCGCTTTCATCATACTGCGCAGTATCAGATACGAAAACGCTTCGGCACAGTCTTTTTCGCTCGCCTGACCGAGCAGCGCGCACAGATCGGAAGGTCTTACCTTTTTGCCGTTCAGCGGTTTAACGTCGAGCCCTGCGTTGTGAGCGAATATTTTCAGTTTTTTGATCTTCTCTTCGTCGGGCTCGTCGTGCGTTCTGTATATGCACGGAAGCCCGCGTTCTTTCAGCGCGGCCGCGACCGCTTCGTTAGCGGCGATCATGAATTGCTCGATGATACGCTCGGCCACTCCGCGCCGCGCCTGAAGCACTTCTTTGACCTCGCCGTTTTCGATAACGAAAACAGGTTCGGGCGTTTCAAGCTCCAGCGCACCGCGGCGCTTAGACTTAAGCAAAAGCGCGTTGTATAGACCGAGCAGCGTATCAAGACCGCCGCCGCCCAAAACGCATTCGTATTTGCCGTAAAAAGCGCTTTGCTCTCTTTTGTCTATCACGTCGTTCACTTCGGAATAAACGCCGCGCACTTTTGAGTTTATAATGCTCTCGCAGATCTCGGCGGATACCGTTTCTCCTTCCGCGTTTATACGCATAAAAACGGATACGGTCCGTCTGTTGGCGCCGGGATGGAGCGAACAGGCGCCGTTTGACAGCTCCTTCGGAAGCATCGGTATCACCTTATCCGCGTAATAAATACTCGTTCCGCGTTCAAAAGCCTCCCTGTCGCAGAGCGAACCCTCGGTAACGTAGGAAGACACGTCGGCGATATGAACGCCGAGGATATAATATCCCCCCTCGGTACCGACCGATATCGCGTCGTCAAGGTCTTTGGCGTCCGCTCCGTCAATCGTAAAGACCGGCTGATCGGTCAGATCGGTCCTGCCTCGGCGCGTGACCGGATTGGAAGATACGCGCACCGCTTCTTCCGTGACCTCGGGCGGAAACTCCGTTCTCGTTTTGTGGTAAGCAAGGAGCGATTTTTCGTTCGCGGCAAGGCTCTCGGAATCACCGAATATCTCAATGATCCTCCCCCACGCCGGTTTCTCTTCGGTCGTGTTCGGATACGATATGATCCCGCATAATACCTTGTCGCCGTTTTTCGCTCCGTTTGCGTTTTTTTCCGACAAAAACGTATCGAAGCACAGCTTCGGATCGTCGGCGATAACGATATGCTTCGTTTTTCTTCTGCCGTTTTCAATTCTCGATACCGTTTTATACGTGCCGGTGAACGAATCAAAACCGCGCGAAATGACGTGCGCTATCCTCGCTTCGTCGCCTGCGCCGGTCAAAACGAAAGCGACCTTGTCGCCGTTCACGGCGTCGAATACGTATTTTGCCGGGACAAATACGTCGCGCGCGAACCGGTCTTTATACTTTTCGTCGGGTTCAATAAAGCCGTAACCGGATTTCGTCGATCTGAAGATCCCGCAGAAGGTGACGGATCTCTTTTTTGACGCGGTCCTCGCTCTGCTTTTCGCCGCGGCTTTTTTCAGCATTTTTTTCTTTTTTGATACTTTTTTCATTATGAACTCCAAATACTGCAAAAGCCGCCGTATCTACGGCGGCTCATACAAGTGTCAAATCATTCGGCGGCGGCTTCGGTAGCGGCTTCGGTAGCGGCTTCCGTCACAGCTTCGGTAGCGGCTTCCGTCACGGCATCCGTCGCGGCTTCGGTAGCGCCGGTATCGGCTTTTTCCGTCGTCTGAGCGGCGGTGCTCTCCGCATCCGTATCGGGATGGTTATACTTATGGTTCGTCAATATCGCAAAAACTATGACGAGAATCGCGAACACTATCGCTATTATCGTGGTGACGCGCGCATATTTTTTATCCTTGGCGCGCTGTTTGTTTTTGCCCGTGTAGTTATCGGGGCTTCCGCCAGAGATAGACTGGGACAGTTTGTTCGATCTGCCGCCGGTCTGGAAAAGAACGAAAACAATAAGTGCTATTGCAAGCAAAACGAGTAATACTGCAAGTACGATATCCATTATAAATCCTCCAAAAGCTGTATCGTAATTTTAATATATAGATCTTAATCTCCGGAAAATACTGTCCGTGATTTGATATACGGGCATATTGTATCACAAATGTTTTAAAAAAGCAATACGAAATAATAAAAAAATAAATATTTTTTTGAATTTTATTCGTTTTTTTTCTTCATCAGTGACGAGGCAAACGCCAAAAGATCGCTTTTTTCGTTTTTGACTTTGTTTTCCGTGACTGCGTCAAGCAGAGCGGCAAGTATCTCGCCGGTAAGTCTGCCGGGCGCGACGCCCGCGGCGGACAGATCGCCGCCGTCGACGGCGAGATCTTTGATAAACACCGGCTCTTTACTTTCGTAAATATATCCGGTCATCAGATACAGTTCTTTGGCTTTTTCGCAGAATAACGATCTGATCCTGAAGATGTCTTTCGCGGTATCGAACCCGATCCTGCCGATCAGCTTTTTCAGTTCCGGTACGGTCGTCACGTCCGCTCCGCCGTATCTTACCGCGTTCACTACTCTGGTTTTGTCGGAGTTTTTCGCTTTCAGGCTTCTCATCGCCGCGGCGGCTTTTTCCTCGCCTTGATCGAACAGAAGCGCCGCGAGCCTCTGACGCGGGTCGGGTTCGAGCATACCTATCTTTTCAGCGGTATCTGTAAAACGGTCGCCGGTTTCGATGCCGAGAATAAGACAGATAACGTCGGCGTAGCCGACAAGCACGTTTGAAGCGCTCTCTCCCGTAAGCAGACGGCACAGCTCCGAATACACCCTTTCGGCCGAAACCGTAAGTATAAGCTCTTTACTGAGCCTTATCGCCTTTGCGGTATTCTCTTCTATGCCGAAACCAAGCTCCGAAGAAAACCGCAGCGCGCGCAGTATGCGCAGACGGTCTTCTTCAAAACGCTGCCGCGGATCTCTCACGCATCTGATCATCTTCGCTTCGATATCCTCGCGGCCGCCGTACGGATCAGTCAGCGCGCTGTCGGCGCCGAGCGCTATCGCGTTGATCGTAAAATCGCGTCTGCCGAGATCCTCTTCAACGCTCGAGGTAAAAGAGACGGAATCCGGATGTCTGCCGTCGGAGTATCCGCCGTCACGCCGAAACGTCGTCACCTCTACGGGATAATCTCCGCAGATAACGGTGAGCGTGCCGTGCTTCAAACCGGTATCGAACGTCTTGCGGTCGGCAAACACCCGCCGTATGTCTTCGGGCGGTGCGGACGTGCAGACGTCGTAATCGTGTATCTGTCTTCCGATCAGCATATCGCGCACGGCTCCGCCGACGGCGTACGCGCTGTACCCCGCCGATTCAAGCTTATTCAGGACTGTTTTTATCTCATCAGGCAAACAGAACACGGTCTCACCTTCCCTACCGGTATTATAACACTTTTTTTCTGTTTGTCAAGCGTACTTTATTTCGATTAACACTTGCAAATCGAAAAGAAACGTGATAGAATATATAAGGAGGATAAGAAAATGAAAAAACCTTTGATCTTGATTTTTGGCTCAAACGATAACGGCAGGCTCATGCTTCGCCGCAATTACTCAGATTCCGTGACGGGCGCCGGCGGCATACCGCTCGCCGTTCCGTTCGGTATAGACGAAGACGGGCTTAAACAGCTCGCCGATACAGCCGACGGCTTTCTTTTCGCCGGCGGAGTAGATATAGACCCGTCGTATTACGGTGAAACGGTGTTGAACGATACGGTCGAGATCGATCCGATACGCGACTCGCACGAGGCGATCGCCGTATCTCTCGCGCTCGCTTCGGGCAAGCCCGTGCTCGGTATCTGCCGCGGCATACAGAGCGTCAACGTGTTCAGCGGCGGTTCGCTTTATCAGGATATACCGTCGCAAATAAACACCGCGATAAAACACCGCCAGACCGAATCCGCAGAGATCGGCACGCATAAGGTCACGACCGAGCCGGATTCCCTCATTCGCTCGATAGCGGGCGAGTCGACGTTCACGAACAGTTTTCACCATCAGGGCGTGAAAGTCCCTTCGCCTCTCTTCCGCGTTACCGCGAGAGCCGAAGACGGTATGATCGAAGCGATGGAAGGCACGGGCGATCAGTACGTTCTGCTCGTCCAGTGGCATCCCGAATTCACGAGCGGTACGAACGAAGTGTCGCGCGGTATTTTCGCGTCGTTCGTCGACGCCTGCAAACGCCTCCATGTGTAAATACATTCTTCACAGAATCTTTACACAATGGGTGTAACCGTTTTTAAATAGTCATTGAAAAAACGGTGCGCGGTATTATAATTAAGGATAAAGGAAACAAGGATAATGACGTTTGGAGGTTTTATGGAAGACAATAAACCGCTGATCAACAAGGTCATGCCCGAGTCCGCGCGAAATTTTGCCGAAAAACAGATCGGCGACGGCGAAAAACTCCTTTTTTCGATCGTCGGCGACCTTTCCCTTGACGAAAAATACTCTGAATCCGCAATGCTGATAACAAGCTGCCGGGCCGTATTCATAGACGATACTTATGATAACGGTTTCTTTTCGGCGGCTTTTTCAGATATTGCGAAGGTCACCGTCAAGCGGATGTACGGCAACGTTCGTATGGACGTCGAATTCCGATCGGGCGAAACAATGACCGTTTTCCGCTACACATACGCCGTAGCGGACTTATGCGACGTCGCCGCCTCGTTCATCAACGCGGTCGCCTCGGGCGGCAGCGTCGACGCTGAAATGGACGCGGTCAAAGCCGTATACGAAAACAAGATGCGCGTATGCCCCAAATGCGGCAGACCGCTCATCCGCCCCGGCGCGGAATGTATCAAATGCCAGTCGAAAGGCAAGCTGCTGTCAAAACTGTTGAAATACGTCAAGCCGCAGCTCGGGCTTCTGATCGCAGCGCTTATAATGTCGATGATGAGCACCGCGCTCGCGCTTCTGCCGCCGTCGCTGACGCAGAGGCTCGTCGATGAGGTTCTGCCGAACGACGATATAAACGGCCTGATAACCATCGTGTTCGTTCTGCTCGGTTCATACCTTATCGGTACGCTGTTGAACGCCACGCGAGGATATACTCTGCGTATAGCGGGCGACCGCATCGTGCGGTATCTGCGCAACGACGTATATGAAAAAGCCCAGCACCTGCCGATGAAATTCTACGACAAGACCTCGACCGGTTCGGTGATAAACCGTATCGCAGGAGATACGAATACGATACAGGCGTTCATGCTCCGTATTTCCCAGGAAATAATCGTACAGTTCTTTATGCTCGTCGGCATCACGGTGATAATGTTTTTGAAGGACTGGAAGCTATCTCTGCTCGCGCTGTGTCCGGTACCTATAGTCGTGCTCGGCGCAAAGTATTTCAGCAGAAAGATCGCGCCGTTTTACCGGAAGATATGGAAAAGATGGGCGGCGGTCTCGGGCGTTCTTACCGATACGATCCCGTGCGTTCGCGTTGTAAAATCGTTTGCGGGCGAAGAGCGCGCAACGGAAAAATTCAAAAGATACAACGACGAATGGTATAAGGTCGACACGAACTCCGCAAAGATAACGACCACGTTTCCCCCGATCGTCAACTTTGTCGTGACGTGCGGATCGCTTCTGATCTGGGGCATCGGCGGCAAATGGACGATAATCGGCTACGGCGGTCTTACGGTCGGTCTGCTCGTCGCTTTTCTCTCCTACGTTTCGATGTTCTACGGCCCGGTAAACTTCTTCGCATACCTTTCCGACAGCTATCAGGGCGCGCTCGCGTCGGCTGAACGCGTGCTCGACATTCTCGACGCCGAACCCGAAGCGGACCTCGGCAAAGGCAACTGCCCCGAGAAGATAAAAGGCAAGATCGAATTCAAAAACGTCAACTTCAGCTTTGACCGCGCCAAAAAAACGCTGTCTGATATAAATCTGACGATAGAGCCGGGAGATATAGTCGGTATCGTCGGTACGACCGGCTCGGGCAAATCGACGCTTATAAATCTGTTTCTGCGGTTTTACGATAATTACGAGGGCGAGATACTTCTCGACGGAGTGAATATCAAGGATATAGACCTGTCGTATTTCAGAAGCCGGATCGGTTACGTTCAGCAGGAACCGATGATGTTCTCCGATACGATATTCAATAACATCGCCTACGGCGTGCCCGACGCGCATATCGAGCAGGTCATAAACGCCGCCGATATCGCAAACGCTCACGACTTCATAATCCTACAGCCGGACGGTTACGACGCAATGCTCGGCGAGCGTGGCGTCGGATTATCTGGCGGCGAACGGCAGAGGATCTCAATAGCCCGAGCGGTGCTTAAAAACCCGAGTATTCTCGTATTCGACGAGGCTACGGCGTCCGTCGACTCCGAGACCGAGAATCAGATACAGGAAGCGATAGAGAGACTCATCTCCGGCAGAACGACGCTCATGATCGCTCACAGGCTTTCGACGCTTCGCAAGGCGAACAAGATAGTCGTCGTAGACAAGGGACGTATAATCGAATGCGGCACTCACGACGAGCTTATGGCTAAGAAAGGCAAATTCTACCGCCTTATTCAGATACAGTCGATGTCGGAAGAAGTCAGAAAACAAAAAGCCGAAGAGAACTTCGACTGAGGAGGTGCGATATGTCAGAACGTATATACATAAACGCAGACGAGGCGAGAATAACTTATAAAGGTTTCTGCAAAGTAAAGCTCGAGATGTACGACGGCAGAGTATTCGACGATCTTGAACCGCGCAGGCTGTTTCCGTTAAGCGGCCTTACGAAATACATTACTCTGCTCTCGCCTGAGATGAAAGAGGTCGCGCTGATACGCGATCTGCAGCATCTGATGCCTGAATCGCGTCAGGCTGTCGAAAAATGCCTTGACGAGTATTACATGATACCGAAGATCAGCGCGATACTCGACAGAAAAGAAAAAAACGGGCTTTTGAAATACACCGTGATGACGAATTACGGGCAGCGGTCGTTCGATATAAGGAACCGTCACTCAGATATCAAAAATCTGTACGACGGCAGAGTCTTGTTCCGCGACTCGAACGACAACCGTTACGAGATACCAGATATAACAAAGCTTGACAGAACGAGCTTCCTCAAAATAAATATTGATCTGTAAAGGAGATAAAGATATGAAACTTGTACTTGCGGTAATACCGAACGACGACAGCGTGACCGCCACCTCAGCCCTTACGAAAGAAGGATTTTTCGTCACCAGATTATCGACCACCGGCGGCTTTCTCATGGTCGGAAATACGACTCTGCTCATAGGCACCGAAGCCGGACGCGTACCGGAGCTTAAAGAAATACTGAAACAGCACTGCTCAAGCAGAAAACAGATAAACAGTACGAAAAACTCCTTCGGAAGAGGTCTCTCCGATCAGAGCGTTGCCGAAGAGACCACCGTCGGCGGCGCGACGATATTCGTCCTCGACGTCGAAGGCTACGAAAAAATATAACGACCGAATAATAAATCCAGCCGGATCAGCGATCTGGCTGTTTTTAACCTTAAATATTGTCTTCTTATTATGTTTTGAGATATACTTCTATTTCAGCCGCCTGGAACAGATGACCGTCGTTGAAGCCGGCCTGGTCGCGCAGCTTGTAGGCGTAGATCCTCACGTATCTGGCGGTATACGTTTTGTCAAGCAGACAGACGGACGGCTTCCCGTTCTGCGGTACCGTCTCGCTGTCGAAATCATAGACCGTCTCGAAGCTTTCACCGTCGTTTGATATTTCAACTCTGTATCTGAACGGGAAATACGCTCCGCCCTCGCGCGGATATAAGTCGACCTCGTTGAATTCGAGCGGCGCGGCAAGATCGACCACCACCCATTCAACGCCGTCCTCGGTCTTGTTGCGGTTCAGCTGAGAGCTGTAACACGATTTTCTGTCGCCGTCGGTAAGATTATTGCTGCTCCAGTCGCCGCCGAGCTCCGACAGTACCGTTACGCCTTTTCCGAGCGCGACGTTGTCGCCCGGTTTGACGTCGGTCGCGTCTGCGTAAAGCGCAGCGT